>DASRZP010000039.1 GCA_035686305.1 Thermodesulfovibrionales bacterium
TACTGCGCCTGACCCTTCATCGCCAGTACCTTCGTGATCGCTGCCGTCAATGTCGTCTTCCCATGGTCTACGTGCCCTATCGTCCCTACGTTTACATGAGGCTTTACCCGCTCAAACTTTGCCTTTGCCATATCTCCTCCTTTATTCTCCTTTAACCTTTGCGATTATCGCATCAGCTATACCCTTCGGCACATCTTCATAATGGGAGAATTGCATGGTGTATGTTGCTCTTCCCTGGGTCTTTGACCTGAGATCAGTCGCATATCCGAACATCTCTGAAAGAGGCACCTCAGCCCTGATAATCTGGGCATTCCCCCTTTTTTCCATCGACTGTATCCTGCCCCGGCGCGAATTAAGGTCTCCCATGACATCACCCATATATTCTTCCGGCGTCACCACCTCCACGCTCATGATAGGTTCAAGGAGAACGGGCTTGGCCTTCTTTGCGCCGTCCTTGAACGCCATGGAACCGGCAATCTTAAAGGCCATCTCAGAAGAATCCACCTCATGGTATGAACCGTCGTAAAGGGTTGCCTTCACATCTACCACAGGATATCCGGCAAGCACTCCGGTATCGAGGGCTTCCTTGATCCCCTTTTCGACTGCAGGTATATACTCGCGCGGTATCGCACCGCCGACCACCTTGTTGACGAACTCAAATCCCTTTCCCGCCTCCACCGGTTCGAGCTCGATCAACACATGCCCGTACTGTCCGCGGCCTCCGCTCTGTCGTACAAACTTCCCTTCCGCTTTCGTCGCCATCCTGATCGTCTCCCGGTAGGCGACCTGAGGCTTACCGACATTCGCACCGACCTTAAACTCCCTAACCAGCCTGTCTACGATGATCTCGAGATGAAGCTCTCCCATACCGGAGATAATCGTCTGGCCCGTCTCTTCATTGAAAGAGACCCTGAACGAAGGGTCCTCCTGGGCAAGCTTTGCGAGGGACTGGGAAAGTTTCTCTTGGTCGGCCTTTGTCTTCGGCTCAATCGCTACGGATATAACAGGTTCAGGGAATTCTATCGACTCGAGGATCACGGGCGACTTCTCGTCGCAGAGGGTATCGCCGGTAAGGGTGCTTTTCAGTCCGACAGCCGCCGCAATATCGCCGGCAGCTACCTCCTTGATCTCCTCACGCTTGTTGGCATGCATCCGCAAAAGTCTACCGACCCTTTCTTTCGTATCCTTTGTGGAATTATAGACATAGGAACCGGCACTGAGGACGCCGGAGTATACCCTTATAAAGGTGAGCTGCCCAACATAGGGATCCGTCATCACCTTAAAGGCAAGGGCTGAGAATGGTTCTCCATCACCGGCCATTCTCATCACCTCGGAATCATCGGAAGGGCTTTTCCCTGTCACCGGAGGGACATCGAGGGGGGAAGGAAGATAGTCCACAATCGCATCAAGGAGAAGCTGCACTCCCTTGTTCTTGAATGCAGAGCCGCAGATTACCGGAGTCAGTTTCAGTTCAATGGTACCCTTTCTGATCGCATTCTTGATCTCCTCTTCCGCCACATCCTCGCCTCCGAGGAACTTTTCCATGATTCCTTCGTCTATGTCGGACAATGCCTCGATCATCTTTTCCCTGTACTCCTGCGCCTGAGGAAGGAGATCTTCAGGTACGGCATCTTCGACATATTTTGCCCCGAGGGTCTCATCATCAAAGTAGATCCCCTTCATGCGCACCAGGTCTATGGACCCTCTGAATCTATCTTCGGCCCCAATCGGGATCTGTATCGGAACGGGATTTGCGCCAAGACGGTCAACCATCGTCTTCACACTCATGAAAAAATCTGCACCCACCCTGTCCATCTTATTCATGAAAGCGATTCGCGGGACACCATATTTGTTGGCCTGTCTCCAGACGGTCTCAGACTGCGGCTCCACCCCAGCGACAGAATCGAATGCTGCTACGGCGCCATCAAGGACCCGTAATGACCTCTCGACCTCGATGGTAAAGTCAACGTGCCCCGGAGTGTCGATGATGTTTATCCTGAAGTCTTTCCAGGAACACGTGGTCGCAGCCGAGGTGATGGTGATGCCTCTCTCCTGCTCCTGCACCATCCAGTCCATAACAGCAGTGCCGTCATGGACCTCGCCTATTTTATAAGTAACTCCTGTGTAGTAGAGGATCCTCTCGGTAGTCGTGGTCTTTCCGGCATCTATGTGGGCCATGATACCAATATTGCGCGTCTTCTCTAAGGGAAATCTCGACAATGCTCAGCTCCTCTATCCTTCTTACCATCTATAATGTGCAAAGGCCTTGTTGGCCTCAGCCATGCGGTGGGTGTCTTCTCTTTTCTTTATGGAAGCTCCCGTATTATTAAATGCGTCAACCAATTCCCCTGCCAGCCTCTCTCGCATTGTCTTTTCGTTCCTTGCCCGGGAATAGTTGATAATCCATCTGAAGGCAAGGGCAGCCCTCCGCTGAGGCCGAATCTCGATCGGCACCTGATAGGTTGCACCGCCGACCCGCCGGGGCTTCACCTCGAGAACGGGCTTGACATTCTCGATGGCTGTCTTGAAAACCTTAAGGGGGTCATTCCCCGTCTTTTCCTTTATAATATCAAAGGCTCCATAGGTGATCCTTTCGGCTGTGGACTTCTTGCCGTCCTCTAGCATGACATTAATAAATTTACTCAGCAACTTACTGTTATATTTCGGATCGGGAAGTATCTCTCTCTTCTCTGCAACTCGTCTTCTCGGCATGTCTTACTCCGCTACTTTGGCCTCTTCGACCCGTATTTTGATCTTCCTCGCCTTCTGTCTGCAACTCCGACAGAATCGAGAGTGCCCCTGACAATGTGGTATCTCACCCCGGGGAGGTCCTTTACCCTGCCACCACGTATCATGACAATCGAATGTTCCTGCAGATTATGTCCAACGCCAGGGATATAGGCAGTCACCTCCATACCGTTTGTCAGCCTTACCCTTGCCACCTTTCTCAAGGCTGAGTTCGGCTTCTTCGGTGTGGTCGTATAAACCCTCACGCATACGCCTCGCTTTTGGGGGCAGTTCTTGAGAGCAGGACTCTTGGTTTTCCTCTCCACTGCCTTTCGTCCCTGTCTCACTAGTTGGGCTATTGTCGGCACTTCTCCTCCAATTCGGTTTCGGTACTAACGTTCTTATCCCCACGCTCAATGGGAGGCTTTTAACGGAAGACCTATATTACAAGAGAATTATTTTTTTGTCAAGAGTCTCTCGGGATTGCGGATGCCCGTTTCTGTAATAACGTCTGGAGTTATCCCGATTTGCCTTAAAACTGACACGGAACCCACAATCGTTATGCCGCTGCCAGTGAGCACGCCCTTTGAATCATACAGGGGCTTCCCCTTCTTGGCGCCTTTCACCGAATCTGAAACAAGGACAATCCTGTCATGTCCTTTGAGGGAGAAGATAAGCTTCAAGGTTTCTGGATGAAGATGGATCCCATCCGCTATTACCTCAATGTATATATCCCTGTCGAGGAGTCCAAAACCCGCCAGACCGGGTTCACGGTGGTGAAAGGGTCTCATGGCATTGAAAATATGGGTCAGTCCTCTTGCGCCGGCCTTCTTGCCGTCGGCTCCCTGCTGATAGGTTGCATCAGAATGTCCCATGCTCACTATGATTCCCGTCTCTGCGCACTTTTCGATTATCGTGAGGGCATTGGGCAGTTCAGGGGCGATCGTTATTATTCTGATGATCTCTTCGTATCCGGCGATGAGCTTTTTGAGCGCCGATAGCGCCGGTCTTATGAAAGACGCCTCGTCCAGGGCCCCACACCTCTGGGGGTTCAGAAAGGGCCCCTCGAGGTGAACGCCTAAAATGTCTGATGCGCGATGTGTGACGAATGAGCTGCCTTTTCTGTCTGTTATAGGGTATCCTGAATCCTCAATCCTCTTTCTCCTTTGCATTGCCATCGCTGTTCTCACAGCCTCCATATGCTGCCTCATCACCGGTATCGGTGCAGAATAGATAGTTGGAAGGATAGCGGCAGTCCCTGCCTTTCCGTGCAGCTCTGCTATCTTCAAGATTCCGAGAGGATCGGAAGTCCTGGTATCGTATCTGCCGATCCCATGGGCATGGAGATCAATAAATCCTTGCAGCCCCATAGGGTTTTATTCTACCATTGCACCTTCCGCTAATGTAAGATGTATGTCAGGAGAGGGGCCGTCGATCCTTTTTTCTTATACCATCAAAAGTGTTATAGTGTTTATCGATGCCATGAGAGAACAAGCGACTATCGTCAGCACATCAAATCCTCATGTTAAAGAGGCCCTCGTCATCAAGGAAAAGAGGAGCAGATACCGTCATCATGCTTTCCTTGTGGAAGGGCCTCACCTTGTCGATATGGCGATAGGGTCGGGAGCGGTTATAAAGAAGGTCTTTTTTACCGAGGACTATCTTTCACAACGGGGAGGGGTGCATCGGTTGCGGAACGTCAGAGACAGAGGCGCGCTCTTGTTTCGGATCAGCAGACAGATTCTTTCGACACTTGCAGATACCGAAACACCACAGGGCATTATCGCTCTGGTTTCTTACCATCCCTCAGCCCTCGACATGATTCCGGAAAAGGATATTCCCCTTCTTGTCGTTATCGACAGGATCCAGGATCCAGGTAACCTCGGGACCGTTATCCGGACCTCTGATGCGGCAGGCGCTGATGCACTCATAATCCTGCCGGGGACTTGTGACGCCTATATGCCGAAGGTGATACGGGCAACTGCAGGGAGTATCTTCAATATCCCCCTTGTGTACACAGATGCCGCTTCCTTAACAGCACATCTCAGGGGAAAGGCGATAAAACTCCTCGTGACCGATGCCCACGCATCCGAAAGCATCTATGATGCCGACCTTTCAAGACCTCTTGCCCTTGTCTTTGGAAACGAAACCGAAGGGGCTAGCAAGAAAATGAAGGAACAGGCAGACGCCCTGATAAAAATACCCATATTCGGCAGGGCCGAAAGCCTGAACGTAGCACTTTCTGCTGCCATATTCCTCTTCGAGGCTGTCAGGCAGAGGAAAGGGCGTTCCTGATCGTCTCTGCGATCTCTTTCATGTTATGGGGTTTCTGGATTGCTGCCCTTCGATGCATAAAGTTCGAGGGCTTCCTGGCCATCAGACGCTTCAAGGACCTCATATCCGAGTTCCTGCAAAACATCCCGTGCACCTATCCCAGAATACTTTTCCCCTCGGCGAGTCTCCTGTATATGACCAATCCGCCTGCCAAAGCACCCAGGAGCCAGAGAGAGCCTGACAGATAATAGCCGAGGATGAGCTTTCCGCTTCCGATCGTCAGCCCAATGATAAAGATGCAGCCCCACAACCAGCCCTTGAGAGCATCATCGAGATTGCTGCCGTTCTTTGGTTCATCGAGGAGTTTCTCGATCGGTCTCCATCCTCCCCCGCCGGGTGATGTCTTTCTGAAAAACTCGATGAGCTTTCGTTCCTCCGTAGGTTTCGTGAGATACGTCACCAAAAGCCAGACTGCCGTTGATCCCCCAATGATCATGATGAGCTTAATGTAGTAAGGGGCATCGCTCAGTGATGAATGGGTATAGGCAAGTATTGTAAGAAGAGTCGAGGCGAGCATAGCCGAGATCTCGCTCCATGCATTTATCCGCCACCAGAACCACCTCATGATGTAAACAAGTCCTGTGCCCGAACCAAAGGCAATCAGGAATTTAAAAACACCCACGATTGATGTTGTGTAGTATGTGATCACCGCTGTTAGAAGAGAGAGGACGAGGGTGGAAAGGCGGGCCACATTCACGTAGTGTCTTTCAGGAGCAACCTTCTTCAGAAAAGGCCGATAAAAATCGTTCACAAAATAGGCTGACGAGAGATTCAGGTAGGTGCTTAGGGAGGACATAAATGCCGCAAAAAAGGAAGCGAGCATCAGTCCCCTCAGCCCTGACGGCAGGAGGTTGACCATCATCTGCGGATAGACGGCCTCGTGGTCTTCGACCTGAGGGTAAAGAACGAGCGATGCAAGTGCCGCGAGAACCCACGGCCATGTTCGAAGGGCATAATTCGCCACATTGAAATAGAGGGTTGCGTACAGGCTCTGTTTCTCGTCCCTGCACGATGACATCCTCTGGACAATTACCCCCCCGCCGTCTGAAGAATATTTTGACCACCAGCTTAACCCGATATAGCCAAGGAATGTCATACAGGCCATGCCGAAGAAACCCTCGTCCAGGGGCGGGAAAAAACCGAGGGCCCTTTGATCAAGATGGGTCTTCATGACGGAGATGCCTCCAACTGAGTTGACAGATGCGGCGGCAAGGACGATTGCCCCGATCATAGCGATAATGAACTGAAAAAAATCGGTTGTGACCACACCCCAGTAGCCTGATAGCATGGCATAGGCGAGGGTAACTGAGCTCGCCGCGAGAATGCTCTCCCACTTACCCCAACCCATGCTCACATCAAGGATCTTTGCCATGGCAAGGATGATCTGTGCCTTGATGATCGTATGGATCACCGCAGAGAAGTAGATCGCCTTGAAGCCCCTGAGCATCGAGGCCGATCTACCGGAGTAGCGGATCGTAATGAGCTCAACGTCCGTTAAAACACCGAGCCTGCGCCAGAGCCGGGCGAAGAAGAAGACAGACATCATCCCCGAAAGAATAAAGCACCACCACTGCCAGTTCTCATAAATACCATGCTGCCTCACGAGGCCCGTCACATAGAGGGGGGTATCGGCAGAGAAGCTCGTCGCAACCATCGAGGTCCCTGCGAGCCACCAGGGGAGATTTCTTCCTGAGATGAAGAATTCGCTCATACTTGACGACGCCCTCTTTGTAAAATAGAGGCCGATGAGGAGAGAGGCGATCATATAGAGGAGAATAATCGTCCAATCAAGCAAGGAAAGATTCATCTGAAGCTCCCTTTCGGAATCAATGCTTCCCCTCCTTGCCAAGCTCAGAAAGAGTGAGGGACGGTTCATGGGAACCGCTTTACCGGCAAACGTAAATCACGCCCAGCAAGGGTGGAGCCTGTATCCCCAGTCGAGGGATAAGCGCTGTGATATTATATACCATGCCGAAGGCGATATCACAACTCGACACTGGGTTATTCTTCCTGATTAATCAGCACCTTCGGAACAGTTTCTTCGATGCGGTGATGCCGTTTATCACACACTGGTCCTATCTCATCATCCTTCCCCTTCTTTTCGCAGTCTTCTTAAGAGACAAGAAAGATGGCCTCGTAATCTTTGTTGTGGCCTCCTGCTCGCTGCTCCTCGCTGATGTTGCGGGCAGCGCCGTCAAGCATCTCATACAGAGACCGAGACCCTGCGATGTCCTGGAAAACGTTCACCTCCTTGTCGGGTGCGGCAAGGCCTTTTCGATGCCCTCAAACCACGCCACAAACTCCTTTGCTTTTGCTTTCCCTTTCGTTGTCATGTCCGGGAGTCGTCTGAGATACCTCTTCGCCGTTGTTGCCGCTCTCGTCTGCTATTCGCGGGTCTATGTCGGTGCTCATTATCCGGCTGACGTTCTTATCGGTGCACTCCTCGGATCACTCATGTCTATGTCTGTTGTCTATCTCTACCGGTGGTCGGAGAGGAGATTCAGAGATCGGCCTTACACCACGGTCCTCATGGTATTCTTTCTTGCTCTCAGCCTGTTCAGGACATACTTCATCCTCGACGGCCCCCTCGATCTCAGCCCCGACGAGGCCCACTACTGGGAATGGTCACGGAGGCTCGATCTGAGCTATTACTCCAAGGGGCCTCTGATCGCCTACCTCATTGCTGCCGGCACATCCCTCATGGGCGATACCGTCTTCGGCGTTCGATTCCTTGCAATCGTCTTTTCGACCCTTACGAGCATTCTTCTCTACAGGCTCGGCAGAGAGTTTTATGGTGAAACGACAGGCACGGCATCGGCATTGCTCTTTCAGGTGATTCCCCTCTACGCCCCTTTTGGCGTGATCTTCACCATAGATTCGCCGTTTCTCTTTTTTTGGGTGCTCTCGTTGTATCTCTTCTGGAAGGCGATAGACCATGAAAGGTGTCAGCAGGATGGAAAGCTTCAGGGTGCCGGAAACTCTGGTTCTCCGCTGTCAGGGCAGCTCCGCTCTTGGCTCCTGCTTGGGCTCTCAATAGGCCTCGGTCTGCTCACGAAATACACGATGGTCTTTTTCATCTTCTCCGCATTCCTTTTCCTGATCTTTTCCGGAGAGAAAAGGGCGCTCCTCAGAACCGGTCTCCCCTATCTTTCCATCCTCGCGGCTTTTGTCGTTTTTTCCCCCGTGCTCATCTGGAACGCACAGAATGGCTGGGTGACGATAAAACATACCGCCGGTCAGGCCCACGTGGCAGAGGGCCTGAGGATATCGATAGAGAGCTTTCTTGAATTTGTCGGCTCACAACTCGGCGTCATAACACCTGCCATGCTGGTTATGATGACGTATGCCATCTTCAGGGGTTATCCCTCTGCGTTGAGCGCCCCGTCTGCCTTCCTCTTCTGGTTTTCCGTCCCCATCGTTCTCTTTTTTGTCCTGAAGAGCCTCCAGGCAAAGGTCCAGGCGAACTGGGCAATGACGGGTTATATCACCGGGATCATCGCCTTCTCAGAGCTCTACGTCAGCCGGTGGAAGCAGAACAGTCCAGGGAAGAAGAGGCTCGTCATAATCGCAGTTGCCTTTGCCCTTGCCTTGACGGCCGTTGCTCATTTCCCTGCAACCTTCTCGATCCCCGTGAAGCTCGATCCCTCGGCGAGGCTCAGGGGATGGCAAGAACTCGGCAACGAGGTGGCCGCAATCTATTCAGCTATGGCAGGAACGGGAAAGGTCTTTATCTTCTCCGACAGCTACCAGACGTCGAGTGAGCTCGCCTTTTATGTGAAGGGTCATCCCGTTACCTACTGTGCCAATCTGGGGAGGAGGATGAATCAGTATGACCTCTGGCCAGGTTTTCATCATCTCATCCATTATGACGGGATTTTTGTTACAATAGGCGATGTTGATCTGGACCCAAGAATCAGGGAGGCCTTCCAGGCTTTTGATAAACGTCTCCTCAAGGTTAACGACAAGGGGCGGCCTCTCCGTGAATATTCGATCTTCATATGCCGTGATTTTAGAGGCATGAGAAAGGAAGCGATAGGGAGTTATTGATGGCGGTATCAGTAGTCGTCCCTCTTTATAATGAGGAAGAGAATGTAGAAATCCTCCATGAGAAGCTCAAGGAAGCACTTGAGGCCATGGGAGTCGAGTACGAAATCATCTATGTCGATGACGGGAGCACTGACCGCACTCTGACACTCCTTGAGCAGATACAGACAAAGGATTCCTCGGTGATCGCCCTCAGCCTGAGGAGGAATTTCGGACAGACCGCTGCCTTTGCAGCGGGATTCGATTTTGCCAGGGGAGACGTCATCGTCACCATGGACGGCGACCTCCAAAATGACCCCAATGATATACCGAAACTCCTTGAACTCATAAAAGAAAACGACCTCGTGAGCGGATGGAGGAAGAGGAGAAAGGATCCCTTTTTCAGCAGAAGGCTGCCGTCGACTATAGCCAATTGGGTTATTAGCAGGGTGACGGGGGTCAAACTCCATGATTACGGCTGTTCCCTTAAGGCTTACCGGAGAGATGTCATCAAGAACCTGCGCCTCTACGGCGAAATGCACCGCTTCATCCCTGCCGTTGCGAGTTGGTACGGGGTGAGGATCGCGGAGATCGAAACCGCCCACCACCCAAGACTCAGGGGGAAGTCGAAATACGGCATATCAAGGACCGTGAAGGTTGTTCTCGACCTTATCACCGTCAAATTCCTCCAGAGCTTTTCTACGAAACCCCTCCAGTTCTTCGGCACCATAGGGATAACGGGTGGCTTTCTCGGCTTTATCCTGCTCTTCTATCTGACCATTGAAAAGCTCATCCTCGACAAGCCAATCGGAGGCAGACCCTTGCTTCTTCTCGGAGCACTTCTCATCATCGTGGGCTTCCAGTTTATCGGCATGGGCCTTCTCGGTGAGATGATCGTCAGGGTCTATCATGAGACCCAGCGCAAACCGATCTATGTCATAAAAAAAGTCCTTGGGCCTGAGAGATAATACCACACCGTCTCGATCTCGTCCGGCGGGCGGCAGGAAGATGGCGTTCATAGCCCTCAAGGTCCTCGTCAGTTCAGGCCTTCTCTATGCGGTCATATCAAAGGCAGGCATCCACAAGGTAAGCGCGACAATCAGCCGTATTGATCCCCGTTCCTTCGCTCTCGCGAGTATGATCTACATCCTCTCCATCTTTGTGTCAAGCCTGCGATGGCAGCTCCTTCTTCCCAAAGGCTTTCGCCTCAGAAAACTCTTTTCCCTCTATCTCATCGGATCATTTTTCAACAACATCCTCCCGGGGATCGTCGGTGGTGATGCGATCAAGGCTTACTATCTGTACCGTGACACCGGCAAGAGTTCCCTGTCCATCGCCTCCGTCTTTACGGACCGGTATATTGGTTTTGCGGCATTGATGCTCTTGGGGCTCGCGGCCTACCCCTTTGGCCTGAACTACTTCAGTGGTTCATACATAGAGTGGGTTCTGCCCCTCATCGTACTCATCTTTGTCACCGGAAGCTTCGTGGTCTTCGGGTTAAGGATCGGTAACAGGTTCCGTCTTGTGTCCCAGTTTTACGACTACCTTTCGTTCTATAAGAACCAGAGGATCACTGTCCTGAAGACCTTTTTCATCTCCCTCATACTACAAATAACAAACATCTGCGCCGTTTACATCATCTGTCTCGGACTAAAGGTGGACATCCCTCTGCTTTCGCTCTTTATATTCATCCCCATCATCTCGACGCTCGCAACCATACCGATCTCCATATCTGGTCTCGGGGTACGAGAGGCGTCTTTTGTCTTGCTCCTCGGTTTCCTTGGGGTCAGCCCGATGCACGCAACAGCCATATCCTTCGCCTGGTTTCTATCAGTTGCCGTGGGAAGCCTCCCGGGCCTCGTTGAATACCTCAGATACAAGAGGGTGGCGTGAACAGCATGGTCATGTTTAGAGTGTCTCGCGGGACGGCAAAGTCGTGGACCACACAAGAAGGAAACTGATAGAGCAAGGCCCCGACTCCGTAGCTTCTTCGTAAAAAGAGAGGACTCCGCTACCATTAACTACTCACAGAACCTGACGCTGCCGAACATCCCGATCATTATGCGGAGTAGCAGCGAAATTCGTTAAGAAGTCAGGACCGAGGGCCAGGTATTGATCACAGCAAGAAAGACCTGAAGACGTCCCTTGTGCTGCAATGTGCTTGCTCTCATCTTTACGCTAAGCAGAACTGAATCGTTCTATTCTCAGTATTCATCATCTCTGTTAACAACATGCTATTCTCTTTAAGCCATTCTCGTTTTCTTTTGTAATCGGGGATTACAGATTCCACTTTTTCCCAGAATCCAGCAGAGTGATCAGCATGTATAAGATGACAAAGCTCATGGACAACTACATAATCAAATACCGATATTGGGGTCATAATTACCTTCCAGTTAAAACGAACAATCCTGGAATGAGAACAACTCGCCCATCTCTTGGCCTGATCCCGAATGATTATTTTTAGGGGCTTTTTCCCTATAGGAATGGTGTATCTCTCAATCCGTTCGTTTATCTTTTCCTTCGCATGGTCCATATACCATTTCAAAAGGCTCTCAGACACAACTCTTGATGCAGCTTTTCCTTTTATTCCTCTATCAATTTCAATCAGGAACCTACCATTTACTAATTTACAGGTCGGCCCCCGTGCACCGTCTGACCTTAGAATCTTAAGGCGGTATTGACGGCCCAAATAAGGGAATGATTCCCCACTTACAAATTCTTTGAGGATGCCAGCGTTGAATCTTTTCAGCTTCTCCTGCTTCTGAACGATCCAGCGAGCTCGTTTCGATACAATTTCCCTTATCTTTTCTGGTTCCAGAGATTGCGGAGACAGAACCAAAACAGTCGAATCCGAGTGTATATGCAGAGCAACTGTTTTCCCCCGTTTGCCTCGCTTGATCAAATAAGAAATTTTTTTATTGCCGAACGTTATCTGGTTCATGCTAAAGGTCCTTCATTCGAATGGTTGCAAGGTTTACAATACCGTAGATCAGGGGCTCGATTTCTCCTTTCGGACATCCTTTGGCTTTTAGTTTTCTCCGAATAACGCTCCTCATTTCGCGGACAATATCTTCTTTTTCGGGCCAATCAATAACACGCCTGTCTTCAATTACTCTCATAATCTCTTTTGTAAACGCAGCCTGCTCCTTATCAGAATTGTGGAAGAGGGTTTCTTTCAGTGGCTGGAGCAGTCCATAAAACGCTAACTCCTTTGTATCCTTTAATCCCAGCGATTTGGCATAAACCTCTCTCCTCGCTTCGTGCTCCTTCATTTCCAAAAGCTTTTTCAGATATTCAGCCTCGTCTTTTCTCTCTTGCCTGTCCTCTGCAATCAATGATTCGAGCTTATCTTTGAGCGAACCATAAAAAACAGGATCTTCGGATATCTTTTCCAGAATAGTCTGTTTTATGGCATATTCAATATGGCTCGCCTTTGCCCTTACACTGCCTTTAGCTTCAAGCTTTTCCCTAAAATCAGGCGCAGTAATATTAATGGGTTCAAGAATCTCCTCTATGCCCGTATCCACTATGTGGGCGTGAATGAGGGTCTCAACTTTCTTGCTGCAATCTTCAAGGCCTAGTCGATCGTCACGATATAGGTTCTTGGCACCCTCACGGATCGCTCCCAAAAACTTGAAGTCTTCGATATGTGGGCTGACTATCGGGTCCGGCATAAGAAAATCCATGCTTCTTGCAAGTTCTCTGAATGTCATGTCGAAGTGTGCCCTCACGTCCTCCGGCTCCAGTATCTCCATGCATTTCTGCAAAATGTCTTCAGGTCTGGCTCCTGACCGCTTCACCTTTTCGAAGAATTTCATGGTCTCTTTATGCCAGTAAGCAAGATTAGCCAGTTCTTTTTTGACATCCTCAGCTCCGAAGATACCTTCAAGGTCTTCCTTATCAAACATCACCAATGCCTCAGCGAGTTCTTTACCAACGCCGACATAGTCGACCACGAGCCCGAAATTCTTTCTGGGAAAAGTGCGATTGGTCCTTGCGATTGCCTGGAGAAGGGTGTGCTCTCTCAACCGTTTATCCAGATACATCACCTGTTCGACAGGGGCATCAAACCCGGTCAGGAGCTTATCGCAGACGATCAGAAATTCCAGCGGATTCCTTGGATCGATAAATGCCTCTTTAATACTCTCTTCTTTTTCAGGCGTGAGTTTGTATCTCTCCTTCCACTCTCTTGGGTCATCATTGCCTACGGTCATTACCACCACTGAGCGCTCCGGTGATATGAACCTGTCAAGGGTATTCTTATACTTGACTGTGCTCTCCCGGTCGACTGTCACCACCTGTGCTTTAAAGCCGTTCGGCCTTATCACAGCATTGAAATGATCGACTATGTCCCTCACAACCTTCTCGATACGCCGTTCCGCTTTGGAGAGTGTCTCGACAGTGGCGTATTTCCTTTTCAGTCGTGCCCTTTCCTCCTCCGTCTTGTCGTAAAAGAGCTCGTTGAACAGATTATCGATGGAATTGCCGACCACCTGAAGCTTTACCAGCCTACTCGCGTATTTGACCGGGACAATCTCCTCATCATCTTCCGCGTTTTTGATAGTGTAGGCATCGAGGTATTTTTCGCCCGCCGGACTGAAATGCCGATATGTGTTTCTGTCGCGCTTATCAAGAGGTGTCCCGGTAAAGGCAAAGAATGATGCATTCGGGAGCGCCTTTCTCATGTTCAAGGCATAAAAGCCGTATTGTGTTCTGTGGGCTTCGTCTGTCATCACAATAATATTGTCAGACTTTGATATGGGCTCATCCGTCTCTTTTCTGAAGAGGAAGACCGTAGTGAGGATCGTCTGCCCGACATTGTGACTGAGCAGTTCATAGAGCTTCTTATGCGTGCCGCCCTTCTCCTTTATCTGGATCGGATTCGGGAAATTGCAGTTCCTGAAGGTCTTGCCGATCTGCTTGTCAAGGTCAACCCGGTCTGTAACAATGATGATTGTGGGGTTTTTCAGCCTTTTCTCTTCACGCCTCAGCTTGACCGCAGCATAGAGCATGGTAAGAGACTTGCCGGAGCCCTGCCAATGCCAGATTATGCCCCGCTTTTCATCTTCCTGGGTCACCCGTTTGAGAATCTTATTGACTGCCCTGAATTGCTGATACCTGCAGACCTTCTTGACTGTCTTTCCCTTGTCATACTCATAGACAATAAAATTCCTGATGATATCCAGCAGATTGTTCTTATTGAGCACCCCGGCGATGAGCACTTCCTGGGCAGTGGGATTATCTGATAAGTCGCCTTTCTCGATGAGTCCAAGCTCAAGCATCTCCCTGACGCTCGGATGTTCAGCCATATTCGGGAACTTCTCAGTGCCTTTATCTTTCCATTCGTGGAATTGCTCAGGTTCTGCGCCGACTGAACCATACTTTGCGCCGAAAAGATTCAAGCCAATAAGTATCTGATTCGTGTGGAACAACTGCGGAATCTCTTCCTGATAACGGACGAGTTGAGTCAGCGCCTTACTTAATCCGGTCTGCTTTGCGACAGGACTTTTGCATTCAATAACAACAAACGGGATACCGTTTATAAAGATGACAATATCAGGTCTGTCTGTTTCAGACGGGCCTTTTACCCAGAACTGGTTGACGACCAGAAACTCGTTATTGTCGGGGTTATCGAAATCTATGAACCGGACAGTTTTTTTCTGCCTCTTCCCACCAATGTCCTGATCGATGCATATCCCGGCGACAAGGTCTTTATGAAACTTTTGATTGGCCTCGATAAGCCCTTCGGCCTGAATATGAGTGACACGCCTGACGGCCTTCTCGATTCCATTGTCGGCGACATCTTTATTGATCTCTTTCAGTTTCTTCCTCAGCCTTGAGACAAGAACAACTTCCCGCCTGCTCGTGCGCTCGCAGTGCTCTTTCAATTCAGGGTCTAATTCATCGCCGTTGATATACGTATAACCGAGCCGCCTCAACTGCTCGATGGCAGGCTTTTCGGAAAGGTTATCTTCATTAAATATCGACTTTGGCATGTTAGTGCAATTTTACTCTAACTCTGCCGGTTAATAAAACCTGCATGAGGGATTTTTTGAGAGATTTAAAATATGTTTTCTGCACTTCCTCTTGTTTTATCTCTGTATGTGTGGAACTGAGAACTTCTGCAATTTTCTTTTGTTCTGGAATCGGAGGTAAAGCTATGGGCGTTTCTTCAACCTGCAAGGAATTTAGATGTGGTTGAGCAGACCTTTCCCTAAGCGATGCAAAATACCCTTTCTGGATGATGTTTGACAGCAGGTAGTTAGTTAAAAATATGGAATTAACTCTGCTCGATGGAGTCACCACCAAATCGTAACCAGCAACCGCCCCTTCCCATTCTTTGGTAATAAGCCCTATATCGCCCGTATATGCACCGCTACGAACCACTATAATGTCACCTTCTGTTAAAAAAGGATTTCGAGATGTAGGAATAGCCTCACGTTTAACTGATATCAAGCCAGTCTTGCTGATTGCTCCTTCGTGTATGTTAGTAGCTCGAACCATTGGAATTCCATTATCATCTAATGCAGGAGGCTGACCCAGTCCATAGCGAACATTCGCAATTTCTTTGAGCCTTGCTACTTCCCACTCCTCTGGTATTGCTCCAATCTCTGTCTTCCTAAACTTCTTATGCCCGATACCGCGAGTGAGGAGTTTCTGCATCAGCCCTTTCCTGAGTTCTTTTGTCTTCTCAATAATCCTGTCTGTCTCCTCAATGGCATCATCTACAGTCGTCAAAATCTCAGCGATCTTTTTTTGTTCGGGAATCGAGGGGGCAAAAATCATGAAATCAGAAAGGTCTTTTCTGTTTATAGATTCAAATGTACTCCCTTGTGAAACCTTTTCCAATGCCTTTCTGTGAAAGAGCATTGACTGATGCAAAAAGCTAGAATCTATTTTAGTAGCTCGTATCGCTCCAAGCCCTCTGCCAATACAACATTCGTGAGGTGTAATGTTGATTTCACCAACAGGAGCACGCACACTAATTAAGATATCACCTTCTTGAGCAATCTTTAGAGGCCTCTTACACCACCTCCGTGCGGTTGGATACTTTGGGCCAAAATCAGCATTACCCTGATAGAATGGCAATCCTTCTTCATAATCATGACAATCTTGAGAAGAAGGAGACTGTCCCATATTGATTTCTGTTACTTGAGATAATGACAAGACTTCCCAATCCACTGGTATCTTCCCTATCGGCGTGTCTTTAAGCTTAATTCCTGTTTGTAGACTTCTTACCTGACTCATTCTATACTTTCGCTTCTTCCGCACCAAACACTCTTATAATAAATTCCTCAAAAGCCTTTGAATAGCTCTCCTGCCTCACATTCCTGCCGGGGATCGGTGGGATGTCAATACCGCTTCGGGCGAATTCATTGCCCACAATTTCCATCGCATCTCTCAGCTTTGAGCTCTTCATATACTCAGACTTCATCTCTCCAATCTCCAGAAGAGTTTCCCATACCTTTGACAAGGCTTCAAAAAGGGCGATCCAATCTATCCAGACTGGTTTTCTGATCTCCTCAAAACTGCCCCTTGCCAGAAACTCCCACCAGCGCTCCTGTGAAAGCCAATATTCAATTTTTCTTTTTCCTCTTATCCTTGTAAGTACAAGCCCAGATTTCGAAAGCTCAATGAGCGCGTCCTGCGCGCCTCGGATCGAGATTCCAATTGCCTTCGCAATCTCGGCGGGGTGCCCTCCTTCATGGGTTAGAAGATAGAGGATGCACTCAGCTCTGCTGCCGACGCCGAACAGCGCCCGGAGCATGAACCTGAGAGTCGATCTTGAGATTGGGATCACTTCCGTGGATTTAGTACTGAGTTTAAGCACATTACGTACAAACCCGTACTTAAGAAATGAACTATCATTCTCAAGCAGAGTTAGAAGTTTGCGAGCTTTGGATACTTTCTCTTTGAAAAGATTTTCAGGGTTCTTAGGTAAGTTCCTAAGACAAAGCCTGGCAAGATTGCTCCACTTCCTCTCCTGTCCCTGTGCGGCAAGAAACGCTGATATAGCGCCCATGAGACGAAATGTTTCGTCAGGACTTTTTCTGAGAATTCCCCTCAGCCTCTGGATATCGATCCACTGTCCATTCGTGACAAGCCAATCCATAACCTCATCGAAAAGCCTCGGTTCGTAACGTCCGATATTAAGCGTGAATACGAGCAGCACTTCAGGGTCAATGACCCAAGGGTC
This sequence comes from Thermodesulfovibrionales bacterium, assembly GCA_035686305.1. NCBI lineage: Bacteria > Pseudomonadati > Nitrospirota > Thermodesulfovibrionia > Thermodesulfovibrionales > Thermodesulfovibrionales bacterium. The sequence continues at coordinate 17,282 of DASRZP010000039.1, forward strand.
TTTTGTCCCCGCCTCGCCGAGAACCCCGAGAGTGGACCACTGCCTCCAGAGAAAGCCAAGGACGTTATCAAGGAATATATCTCTAAAGTCTCTCTGCGACATCTTCATGCCCCATGTGTCTTAACAGGTCTTTCACACTTTGCCTGTATGTCTCGGATACATCATGTGTCATACTCCAGCGGGCAGCTCTTTCCAACTCTTCCGCGCTGGGCTCTAAGGACAAGAGGTCATTATAGTGTTTTCCTATCCCCTGATCTACCGCTGCGTAAAGCTTGAAACAGATCTGGTCGTATCTGCTGAGGAAATGGATGATCAACGACTTCCCAAACTGTTTTGTCTCAACTCTGTCCATCAAACCTTTCGGCAGACCGAAGTCGACTGCGGAGGTCGGTCCTGTATTAAGCCACTTTTCGGGGAGATTAAAGTCCCGAGCCACCTTCTTAGCGGCTTGTTCAAGTTCTTGAGGAAAGGGCTCGGCTTTCTTAAGATGGACTTTTCCCTCAGAATTTCTCTCAGTAAACGCGACGACATCAACATCCTTTGTCACACGCCTGACGAGGCCGAGCACATTCAGCGCAGAGCCACCGCAAACAACCAATTCGGGTATTGCCACATTCGTTGCGTCCAACTGTTCTCCCAATGCGCCCAGTATTTTTTCGATTTCTTTCTTGTCCTGAAACATGGCTAAATCCTGTACCCAAGTTCCTCCAGGAAAGCATTCATCTTGTCTTCTGTCCTCATCCGTTCCTTTTTTAACTCTTTCAGTTCATTAATAACCTTCTGAACGTCAATCACCTCTTCTTCTTCCGTTACATCAATATATCTGGCAATATTGAGGTTGTACTCGTTCGAGCGAATCTCATCCAGTGAGACAGGACGGCAGTACTTCTCGATTGCCTTGTATCCCCTATAAGCTTCAACAATCTTCTCAATATCCTGTTCCCTGAGCCTGTTCTGGTTTTTCCCTTCGAGATAATCGTTGGCGCCGTAAAGAAAGAAGACTTTTCCTTTACGCTCTTTGGCCTTGTTCTTATTAATCACAAAGAGACATGCAGGAATGCCGGTCCCGTAAAAAAGGTTTGAGGGCAACCCTATCACAGCCTCCAGCAGATCCTCTTCCAGAATGCCCTGCCTGATCTTGCCCTCAGCGCCTCCCCTGAACAAAGCCCCGTGGGGAAGCACCACTCCTGCCCTTCCCGTTGCATTTAGAGTTGTGATCATGTGCTGAACAAAAGCATAATCACCGTAACCTTTGGGTGGTATACCGAAGCGGAACCTTCTGTAAGGGTCATGTTGGGCTTCCTCGTAACCCCAGTTCTTTAAGGAAAAGGGTGGGTTTGCAACAACAATGTCGAATTCCGTAAGTTTACCGTTTTCAGAAAGAAGTCTAGGCTTCCGGAGCGTATCGCCCTTTTCAAGCTTGACAGGTATCCCGTGCAGAAGCATGTTCATCTTGCAGATAGCCCATGTGCCTAAGTTTCTTTCCTGGCCATAGAGCGATATGTTCTTCCAGTTCTGATGGTTCTCTCGCAGATGATGTACCGACTGTATAAGCATGCCGCCGGAGCCGCAGGCAGGGTCGCAAATGCGCATCCTCTCATGAGGGTCCAGTATCTCCACAAGAAGCTTAACCACTTCTTTTGGCGTATAAAACTCACCGCCCTTCTTCCCGGCGTCATCGGCAAACTGGGCTATAAGGTATTCGTAAGCTCTTCCTAAAATGTCCGGATCCGAAAGGTTGGCATTGCGCAGGGAGATTTTGGAAAAGTGGGTAATAAGCTTTGAGAGTATCTCATCGGGAAGACGGTCCTTGTCATTAAAATCAGTGGCTGAAAGAACTCCTTCCAGTTTTCCGACGTTTGCCTCTTCAAGCGCTTCGTTGGCCGTATTAAGGACTTCTCCAAGGTTTTGAGTCTTAGTCTTTATGTAATTCCAGTGACCTTTGCGAGGGACGAAGAATTCATGTTCGTCCGGCGTCTTCCAGGCCAATTCCTTGTCCTTTGTTTCTTTTTCAATCCTTTCACCTTCCTCATCGAAGACGTCCGAAAGACGTTTCAGGAATAGCAATCCAAAGATGTAGTTCTTATAGTCAGAGGCATCTATGCTGCCCCGGAGTATATTGGCTGACTCCCAGAGATGGGATTCGAGTTTTTCTAACGTTATTTCTTCCATATCATCCTCTTGGATTAAGTGATATTTACTAGAATATAGCTTATTAGTAATTATTTGTCAATATTATAGTTTATCCGCACATCAAATACTGATATACTTTATAGTAATACAACCGTAAGGCAGTCAGGTCTTTCTTCTTGATTTTCTAGAAGCTTGGGTCAGCTATATGTGCTGTTGGCGGAAACCCGCAAAACTGACGACATGTTGCGTATGCTGAGTAGCAGGGTGTTATGTTGAGCACCACATAACAGGCGAACAGCGCAAGCTAATATTTCAGCTTGCGGCAAGTCAATGCGGCGATTCCGGTATAATAACTGTACGGGAAACGGAGAACCAGTTATGGCAAAATACGCGGCAACAATCGACGAAGATACACGGCAGAGCAAACCATGAATGGAACGAACCGATGTGATATAAGGCCGGGGCTTCGTGTTTCGATTGTATTGAAGAAGGACCAGCGCACCGGGGAACTCACTGAGGGGATTGTGAAAGACATTCTGACTAAGTCACCGTCCCATCCGCATGGAATCAAAGTTCGTCTTGAAGGCGGCGAAGTTGGACGCGTAAAGAAGACTTCTTGATGCCTTTTATGAAGACAGTATCTGCTTTCTATCCACCCGAACGCTTCGGCCTATAGCCAATTCCAGTCAACTCGGCCATGACTGCATCGCAATGGTCTCCCTGGATTTCCAGCGAGCTGTTTTTGACGGTCCCTCCGGTACCGAGTTTCGCCTTTAATTGCTTCAGGAGTTTCTCGCTGTCTTTCACCGAAACCTGAAGACCCTCGATGACGGTGACTGACTTGCCGCCCCTGCCCTTCCGGTCGAGGCGTACAATCGTTCCGGATCTTGCGGGACCGGCAGCCGCCGGATAATTGCGAGCAGCCGGCTTCTCTTTCCTCGGGACTGCATGCTCCGTCGAATAGACCAATTTGGAATTCTGTTCCGGCATAACGTCATTCTAACACGGGAGCGTTTCTTGAATTCATTCTCTTTCCTACGTGACAGGACTGTCGTCTTGATCAATCCTCTTTCGAGCCCTCCCGAATATATCGAAGGTGCGGCGCCTCGACTTCACTTCTCGCCCCCGGAATGACAATAAAACCGAAAGCTTTTCACCGACCGGTGGCGGACCTATGCGGACGATATTTGTCTGTGGTTGAACCGGGGGAAGGCTGATGGGCGGACCGACGATGGGCAAGCCCGCGCTGCAGAGGTTTCCGGACTTCTGCATTCCCCGATGCTGGCCTCCGCGGAGGGTCGCCTTGACCGGTCTTCCGGGCTTCTGAACTTCCGCTTGGGCGGATATTCTGCTGTGTAACGGCGCGGGCCCTGGATGGTTCCAGTCTATTTTGCTGCCGACCGCGCTGCGAGTTTCGCGGAGGGCGGGCAAACTCGGTATCGCGCGCCGGTGCAGCTTTCTTATAATCGAAGTCTTTCAGAGTGCGACGTTCTATCTTTTCACCGAGGAGGCGCTCGATGTTGCGGACCATGTCCTCGTCCTCACGGACGATAAACGTGAAGGCATCTCCGGTCTTTGCGGCGCGACCGGTGCGGCCGATACGGTGAGTGTAGGCGTCTGCGGTATCTGGCATGTCATAGTTGATGACGTGAGATATCCTTGAGACATCGATGCCACGGGCCGCGATGTCGGTCGCAACAAGGATCTGGTAAGAGCCGTCACGGAATCCGTCAAGTGCGGCCTGGCGTCTGTTCTGCGACAGGTTCCCCTGGAGCGACGCGGCGCGGTAGCCGGCCCTCTCCAGCTGCTGCCCCAAACGCTTGGCACGGTGCTTGGTACGCGTGAAGATGAGGACCGACTCTGTGTCGGTATGGCGTAGCAGTTCGAGGAGAAGCTCGGTTTTGAGGTGGTGATCGACCGGGTAGAGCGCATGCGCGACGGTGTCAGCTGGTACAGCTGGATCGATCTGCACGGTGACCGGGGCGCGCAGGACTTCGTGGGCCAGCCCCCGTATATCATCCGGCATGGTTGCGGAGAACAAGAGGGTTTGGCGCCTGGCCGGCACGTGCTTGATGATCTTCCGGATATCAGGCAGGAATCCCATATCGAACATGCGGTCTGCCTCGTCCAGCACGAGCACTTCCAGATGCGAAAGGTTGATCGTGCCCTGATGGATGTGATCGAGCAGACGGCCGGGACATGCAACGACGATCTCGACTCCTGCGCGCAATTTTTGTATCTGCGGGTTCGCGTTTACGCCTCCGTAGACGGTTGTGCTCCGGAGGCCGGTCTGCTGTCCCATGCTGCCGATCGCCTGATGTATCTGCTCTGCCAGTTCGCGGGTAGGGGCGATGACGAGGGCGCGGACGGTGCGACGCGGCCCTTTCATCAGGCGATCGAGAATCGGCAGAACAAAGGCTGCAGTTTTGCCTGTTCCGGTCTGGGCAAGGCCCATAACGTCGTGTCCCTGGAGAACAGGCGGGATGGCCTGGCGTTGGATAAGGGTTGGTGTGTTATAGCCGAGCGCCTTAACACCGGCCGCAATCCGCGGATGGAGATTGAACGAAATAAAACTCATGTATCCTTCTTTCTGTAGTAGTGTCCTTGTCACCCTTAATAGTGAAGCCCCCCTGCACAGCAGAGGGACTTCACAGGCCGGTCACAGTTTAACGACGTTGATCGCGTTAGGACCCTTCGGGCCCTTTTCAACGTCAAAGCTCACCATGTCACCTTCGGCGAGGGTCTTGAACCCGTTGCTCTGAATGGAAGCGTGGTGGACAAAGACATCCGAACCGTCATCTCTCGTAATGAAGCCAAAGCCTTTGGAATCGTTGAACCATTTTACTTTTCCTTTAGTCATTGCAATACCTCCTTTTCTCAAAATTAGAATCTCAGAAGGTCTCAACAAAAAAGCCACAAAGTCAAAAGTCTTTGTGGCCTCATAAACGGCAAAAACTTCCAAAAATCTACCTTACGTTACCACGCCTGCACCATTTTTGTCAAGGAAATTGAAGAATTACGACAAGCGAGTAATCCTCGATAATCACCTGTCATTTTCTGGTTGACAGCCATCCCTCCTTTGCTAGAATTGAGACAGGAGGAAAAGGTGGGCTCATATCGTCTTTGTCCTACTTTTATCATCTAAATAGACTTGACAAATACCTACTCAAGCTTTATTATAGGAAATAAAGCAGGATTGGGGTGAAGGAGAATGCCGGCCGTTAAAGATTATTATGAATTACTTGGCGTCAGCAAAGACGCGTCTCAAGATGATATCAAGAAGGCCTTCAGGAAACTTGCGCGCAAATACCACCCTGACTTGAACCCAGGAGACAAGTCCTCAGAGCAGAAGTTCAAAGAGATCAACGAGGCCTACACCGTGCTTTCCGACCCCAAGAAAAGGGAAGAGTATGATCATTATGGGAAAAGCCCCTTTGAAGCTGGTGGTCCATGGTATGAAGAGAGCAGGGCCCCAAGGTATGAAGATATCTTCGATTTCGGCATGGGGGACATCTTTGGAGACATCTTCGGTAGGGAAACGAGGGCAGAACAGCCCTATGCCAGAGGATCGGATGTTCTCATGGGTCTTACCGTCTCCCTTGAGGAGGCCTTCTCAGGCACCCAGAAGACCATAGCGATCAACCGCCAGACCTCTTGTCAATCATGCCGTGGAACAGGAGCGGAGACGTACGACGTCTGTCCCAGATGTAAAGGAAGCGGCAAATTGCAGTCTTCAAAGGGTTTCTTCAGAATGCAGCAGACCTGCAGTGACTGTGGAGGAACTGGCAAGAAGACAACCAGGGTATGCAAGGCCTGCGGAGGGAAGGGGATCATCTTCTCCACCGATTCCGTCAAGGTGAAGATACCTCCCGGCGTCGACAACGGTTCGAGGGTGAAACTGAAGGGCCTCGGCAACGCGGGTTCTCTTGGCGGGCAACCAGGAGACCTCTACATCGAGATTACGGTAAGAGCCCATCCCATTCTCAGGCGTGAGGGTGATGACCTGCATGTCGAGGTTCCCCTGACCTTCGGTGAGGCAGCTCTCGGGGCAAAGATAGAAGTTCCGACCATGGATGGCGTGGCGGTGATGACTATCCCACCTGGCACACAGAGCGGCCAGAAGTTTAAGCTGACAGGGAAAGGTTTTCCAGCACCGAAGACCGGGACAAGGGGAAACCAGTATGTGACTATCAAGATAGCGGTCCCAAAGGACCTGAACAACAGGACAAAAGAGGCAATCAGAGAAATAGAGTCATCTTACCGGGAGAATCCAAGGAAAGGATTATTCAACAGATGAAGGACTCGGAAGACAAAAAACAGCCGGTATTTATGATCAGTGTTGTCTCAAGGATGCTGGGTGTCCATCCCCAGACATTGCGGCTTTATGAACGTGAGGGACTGGTAGCCCCTTACCGGATAAAGAGGATGAGATTGTATTCGCAGGAGGATGTTGAACGGCTATCGATGATCATCAGGCTCACCCGTGAACTCGGCGTCAACAGGGCAGGGGTTGACGTCATCCTCAGACTGAGACACCGGTTGGAGGTCCTCCAGAAAGAGATGGATGAGATGATGAAATTTCTTGAGGATGACCTTAGGACCGATTTTGAACAGAGATTGAAAAAATTATTTTTTGAAGAGTAGGAGACAACTATGAGAACGGACAAGTTAACGGTAAAGTGCCAAGAGGCATTACAGGAGGCACAGAGGATCTCGGAAAGAAAAGGCAATCAGGAACTCCAGCCGGAGCATCTCCTCCTGGCATTGGTTCGAGATGAGGAGGGCACGGCAGCCCAGATTCTGAGGAGGCTCGGCGCAGACCCGAGATCCCTTCAGACAGATATCGAAAAGGAGCTGGACAAATTGCCGAAGGTTGTAGGGGCGACTCCGCTCGGCCAGATCTATCTCTCTCCTCGACTGAATGAGGTATTCGAGAAGGCCTTCACCGAGGCAGAGCGTCTCACCGATGAATACGTGAGCGTCGAGCACCTGCTCATCGCCCTCGTCTCGATCGGAGGGCCCTGTACGGAACTCCTTGCACGGTATGGCGTCACTTCGGACAAGGTCATGTCCTCCCTGCATGAAATTCGAGGCTCCCAGCGGGTGACAGACCCTCATCCTGAAGACAAGTATCAGGCCCTCAAGAGATACAGCAGAGACCTGACGGACCTTGCAAAAAAGGGCAAGCTTGATCCAGTCATCGGCAGGGACGACGAGATACGGAGGATCATACAGGTACTGTCAAGAAGGACGAAAAACAATCCTGTGCTGATTGGCGAGCCTGGGGTTGGGAAGACAGCAATTGCAGAAGGCCTGGCGCAGAGGATCGTTGCAGGCGACGTCCCGGAAACCCTTAAGGATAAGCGGGTTGTGGGCCTCGACATGGGGGCCCTTATTGCCGGTTCGAAGTACCGGGGGGAATTCGAAGAGAGGCTGAAGGCCGTGCTCAAGGAGATCGAACAGGCTGAAGGCAAGATAATCCTCTTCATCGACGAACTCCATACCCTTGTCGGAGCAGGCGCAGCAGAAGGTGCAATCGACGCATCGAACATGCTCAAACCGGCGCTGGCGCGAGGTGATCTGAGATGTGTCGGAGCCACGACCCTTGACGAATACCGGAAGCATATCGAGAAGGACCCTGCCCTCGAAAGGAGGTTCCAGCCCGTTCTCATTAAGGAGCCCTCGGTGGAAGATACGATCTCCATACTCCGCGGCCTGAAGGAACGCTACGAGGTCCACCATGGGGTAAAGATCAAGGACTCGGCCCTTATCGCAGCGGCAGTGCTGTCCAACAGATACATAACCGAGAGGTTTCTGCCTGATAAGGCGATAGACCTCATAGACGAAGCCGCGTCAAAACTGAGGATGGAGATTGACTCGATGCCCATTGAACTCGATGAGATCGAAAGGAAGCTCAGGCAGCACGAGATCGAACGACAGGCATTAATGAGAGATGAGTCAAAGGATGCGCGGGAGAAGCTCGAGAAGATGAGGAAGGAGATGGCTGAACTTCAGGCCAGGAGAGACGAACTGAGAGCCCAGTGGCTCAGTGAGAAGGAGATCATCGCGAAGATACGGGAAATAAAGGAACAGATTGAAAAGACCAAGCTGGCCTCCGAACAGGCGGAGAGAGACGGCGACCTCTCAAAGGCCGCTGAGCTTAGGTATGGGAAACTCCTGGAGCTCCATAAATCCCTTGAGGGGAAGAACCTGAAGCTTGCCGAGGCGCAGTCGAAAAGGAAGATGTTGAAGGAAGAGGTGGATGAGGAAGATATCGCAGAGGTGGTATCGAAATGGACCGGGATACCGGTGTCGAGGATGCTCGAGGGTGAGATCCAGAAACTCCTCCATATGGAAGAGAGGCTGAGGCAGAGAGTCGTCGGCCAGGACGAGGCGATTGCGGCTGTGGCAAATGCTGTAAGACGCGCGCGGGCAGGCATACAGGACATCGACAGGCCCATCGGCTCCTTCATCTTCCTGGGACCAACAGGCGTCGGCAAGACCGAGCTTGCAAAGGCATTGGCCGAGTTTCTCTTCGATGATGAAGATGCGATGCAGCGGATCGACATGTCCGAATATCAGGAAAGGCACACCATATCGAGACTCATCGGAGCGCCTCCTGGCTACGTCGGCTACGAGGAAGGTGGCCAACTCACAGAGGCTGTGAGGAGAAGGCCCTACTCGGTAATACTCTTTGACGAGGTGGAAAAGGCCCATCCCGAGGTCTTTAACCTCCTCCTTCAGGTCCTCGACGACGGAAGGCTCACGGACGGCCACGGGAGGACCGTCGACTTCAGAAACACCGTCATCATCATGACGTCGAATATCGGGAGCGCACATATTCAGGACCTTCTTACCGAGCGTGCAAAGCAGCCGATAGCATACTGGGGAAAGACGAATGACGAAGACCTGAAGGACAAGATCCTTAATGACCTCATGGCTTTCTTCAAACCTGAATTTCTTAACAGGATTGATGAGATCATCATCTTCAATCCCCTTTCGAAGAACCTCCTGAAGCAGATCGTCGACATCCAGGTGAAAAGGATGAAGAAATATCTCTGTGACAGGGGCATCGATATCGTGCTGACAGAGGATGCGAAAGAGAAATTTGCGGAGATCGGTTATGATCCTGTCTACGGCGCAAGGCCCCTGAAAAGGGCATTGCAGAGGGAGATATTGAACCCCCTTGCCGTAAAGCTTCTCGATGGGACCTTCAGGGATGGCGATATTGTTGAGGTAGATTACGCAGATGACTCGATTACCTTCAGAAAGCTCGTGGAAGCAGAGGTTGTCACATAACAAAGGCGTCACGCATCAACCTTTGCCGGCCTTCGGAATGGAAGAGCGCCGGCCGGCAACTGGACGCCGAAAACGATCAGGCCTTTGGCCTGAATACCGTAATAACGCATAAACCAGATCAGGTCGCCTTGAGATTGAATCCCTATTACGAAGAGGCCTATACCAATTGGGGAGTTGCCTGTGCCGCCAAGGGACAGGTTGACGATGCGACTCGACAGTATCAGATAGCCTTGAGACTGAAGCCTGATGATGCGACAGCCCGTGACAATTTGGAGCCTGCCTATAAAAGGAAAGGGCTCCGTTCGATTCCCCTTCCATGAAATCAAATCACATGACGATCCCCAAAGGAGGTGTATAATGAAGGATCTCGAAAAGCTCGGCCATCTGCTCCACCACTGGATTGAACATAACGAAGAGCACGCAGAGACTTACCGGGCGTGGGCTGAAAAGGCTGATTCCCTCGGCAAAAAAGACCTCTCTGCCGTTCTTGAGAGGCTATACCACGAGACAAAGAACTTGAACACCTTTCTTGAAGAGGCGAAGAGAAAACTCGGCTAAAAACCTCGGAGACTGTCCCATAGGGAAGCTCCTAACCATCCGCCTCACTGCGATGAGGACTGCTTCTGAGAAATTGTGGTAAAATAATTTCTCGGAAATATGAGACCATTACGAATCAGGGAATTGATAAACGATCTCCAGGATTTTTATCTCCTCTCCTTTCATGGTCTCAGAGGGCTCGTTAGCAAGCCCTTCTATTTCAGGGATACCATTGAGCAGATGGACTACGCAGGGTCCGGTTCCTTCCTCATCGTTGTCCTCGTCTCCCTCTTTGTTGGTATGGCCCTTTCGCTCCAGCTCGCTGCTGAACTGTCGGTCCTCGGCCTCAAGATCTACACGGGAAAGGTCGTCGGGATCTCGATCATCCGAGAGATCGGTCCTGTGGCCGCCGCCCTGGTCTTTACCGGGCGCGTCGGCTCAGGGATGGCTTCGGAATTGGGCTCCATGGTCCTCGGGCACCAAGTGGATACCCTCAGGGTCTTTGGAGTGGACCCGATCAAGAAACTTGTTACACCAAGGATCATCAGCTCTCTTGTGATGCTTCCGGCCCTCACGACGATCGGCGATGCGACCTCACTCTTCGGCGGATACTATATCGCGGTCTTCGTGAGCCATCAGAGCGGAAGTCTGTACTGGAGTTCCGTACGTGATGTTTTAGTATTCAAGAATGTCTTCGCAGGTTCGGTGAAACCTTTTATTTTCGGTTATCTCATAGCATCGATAAGCTGTTACATGGGGCTTTCAGCGAGGGGCGGGGCCGTCGGCCTCAGGAGCGCAACGACAAAGGCCGTCGTGGCATCGATCATCATGGTCATTGTTTCCGATTTTGTCCTGACGAGGATATTGCTTTACGTCCTGGGGTTCTCGGTATGATCGTCTTTGACAGGGTATTCTTTTCCTATGGGACTCGTCAGGTCCTCAGGGACCTGAGTTTCTCCATCGACTCCCACGAGCGGGTCGCGATCCTCGGCGGAAGCGGCGAAGGCAAGACCACGATCCTGAAGCTCATCATGGGGCTGATAAGACCTGATTCGGGAAAGGTGATCATAGACGGCGAAGATGTAACGGCGAAATCGGAGAAAGAGCTCAGAGACGTGAGGATGAAATTCAGCATCGTCTTTCAGGAAGGGGCGCTTTTTGACTCTCTCAACGTGAAGGAGAACGTAGCCTTCTGTTTACGAGAGTATACGGCGATGGGAGAAGAAGAGATCGACCGTCGGGTGCGGGAACTCCTCAGGACCGTGGGCGTCGAACAGGCCATGGAGCTTACGACCGAGGAACTGAGCGGAGGCATGCACAGGAGGGTCGCAATAGCGCGGTCCCTCGCCGCCTTCGAACCGAAGATGTTTCTTTACGATGAGCCGACGAGCGGCCTTGATCCTGTCAACGCCGACACAATCTGTAAGCTCGTCCTCGATCTCTCGCTGAGCGGGAAAGGCTTCATCATTGTCACCCATAAAGTCTATGATGCGCTCAAGGTCGCCAGGAGGTTCGTATTCCTGAATAGAGGGATGCTTCTCCTGGACGGAGACAGGGAGAGCCTTCTCCGGACGGCTATCCCCGAAATCAAGGTCTTCATCAAAGAGCTGGGCGATGAGGCCTTCAGGGAAGAAATGACAAGGGCCGCAGATTGAGGGATGCCGGAGATCGTTTGCGAGGCAGACAAGATCCGCTTCGCTTCGACCTCACAGTTTCTAACGGTCTGCCCTTTGCGGTCGCCATAAGAAGAGAGGAGAGAAAAGATGTTTGATTTCCAAAAGCAGCTCCTGTGGTCAAAGCTGAAGGTTGGCATGGTCATCACCCTTGCCCTCCTCGTCCTCTTTCTAACCGTCTTTTTTGCCGGCGGCATCGAGAGGATGTTTTCGCCGAAGGTGGAGCTGCAGGCCCAGATACAGGATGTCAAGGGATTGAGAAATGGCTCTCCTGTCTGGCTCTCCGGGATAGAGATCGGTTCGGTGAAGGAAATAAAGCTCCACCCGGACCACGGCACGCTCGTCACCCTCTCGATCAAGAAATCAGCCTTGCCTTTTGTCAGGAAAGACTCTCATGTGAGTGTCCTCACGATCGGGCTCCTTGGAGACAAGTATATCGAGCTGAGCGCGGGTTCTCAGCAGGCAGGGCCGGCAGGCTCCGGTGATACGCTGAAAGAATCACCGCAGATTGAGTTGAAGGAGATCATGGAAACGAGCGCCACCTCTATTCAAAAAATGACCGAATTTTTAAAGAAAGTCGAAAGCCTCGTTTCGAAGATCGACACAGGTCACGGGTCCATGGCAAAATTAATTTCAGACCCGGCCCTCTACGATAATCTCGCGGAGGCGACAAAGACCCTCTCCCTTGCCGTGAAAGACCTGAGAGTCGCCCGGGGGAGCCTGAAACTCCTCATTGAAGACCCTTCCCTTTACAACAAGATGCTGGCTGCGGCCTCATCGTTGGAAGACTTCGGGAAGAAACTGAACGATAGTTCTGGGACGATAGGGAAGCTTATCGAAGACCCTTCCCTCTATAACCGCATGCTGGCGACCTCTTCTTCGATGGCAGAATTCAGCAGGAAATTGAATGAAGGATCAGGATCTCTCAGGAGACTCGCAGAAGATCCGGTGCTCTATGAGAATCTCAACAAGGCATCGCTGCAGCTCTCCTCGATCCTCGAGAGAATAGACAGAGGCGAAGGCGTGGCAGGGAAGTTAGTCGGGGATCAGGAACTTGCGGCAGAACTCGCGCAGATTATCGAGCAGACAAGAGAATTGGTTAAAGACATGAGAGAGAATCCGAGACGATATTTTACGATCAACTTATTTTGATGCTTCTTATCAGGCCCTATGCTGAATGAGCCCATGGAGAGAGGTATCCTGTGAGTCTCTTCCTGGTGGTCTTTTTTTCCCTTTATGGCGGGCTTCATCTCTACGCCTTCCTCAAGGCCAGGGCGGCCCTTGCCTTTCATGCCGGGACGGGTACTATTCTCGCCCTTTTTATGCTGCTTATGGTCGTTGCGCCCATTATCATTCACTTCTTAGAAAAGGCCGGCTATGACATTCTTGCACGGATCTTCTCATGGACCGGATATACCTGGATGGGGGCTCTCTTTCTCTTCGTATCCGTTTCACTCATCATTGATTGTTATCGCCTCATTCTTTCCGCAGGCACATTCATCACAGGAACCGACATCGCTGTCTTGACATTGCCGAAACAGCATGCCTTTTTCATCTCCCTCGTTGTCTCGCTCTCTTTGGCAGCCTATGGATATTTTGAGGCAAGAGATATCAGAACAGAAAGGGTACTCATAAAGACCCCAAAGATTCCGGCGAAGATAGGGATGGTGAAGATCGTCCAGATCTCCGACGTCCATCTCGGGCTCATTGTGAGACAGGAGAGGTTGAGAAGGATGCTCGCCGAGGTGAAGAGAGCTGACCCTGATATCCTCGTATCGACAGGAGACCTTGTGGACGGGCAGATTAACGGCCTTGCAGGACTCGCTGAACTGCTCCAGGAGATCAACCCAAGGTATGGGAAATTTGCTGTAACGGGGAACCACGAATTTTACGCCGGTCTTGATCAGGCCCTCGAGTTCACGGCAAAGGCCGGCTTTACCATGTTGAGGGGGGAAGGATTCCCCATTGCCGGAATCATCAACATCGCCGGCGTTGATGATCCCGCCGGAAAAACTTTCGGGCTCTTCAGGGGTACGCCGGAAAAGGAACTGCTCTCGGGTTTTGCACACGACCGGTTCACCCTCCTCCTTAAACACAGACCCCTTGTGGATAGAGATTCCGAAGGCCTTTTCGATCTTCAACTCTCAGGGCATGTCCATAAGGGCCAGATATTCCCCTTCAGTCTCGTCACATGGCTCTATTACCCCATCCACGCAGGAAGGCTGAATCTCGAGGACAACGCTCTTCTCTACGTGAGCAGGGGAACAGGGACATGGGGTCCGCCGATCCGTTTTCTCTCGCCGCCCGAGGTGACCGTCGTCGAACTTGTCCATGCCGACTGACCCGCATGCCTTATAAACCCAGAATGTCCGATAGGCAAAGATCTCTAATGGCCGTCATTAGGGGATAGAGAGCATAACTCGTTGAAAAGAGGATAGAATATTACACGGCCGAGGCAGCATTGGGACGAATAAAGCAGTAAGGGAAACATACATGGCAAAAGATCTACAGTTGAGCTTTACCGATAAGGAGATAACGCCGTGGGGCGGGCTGTCGCTAATGAGTCGGCT
>DASRZP010000040.1 GCA_035686305.1 Thermodesulfovibrionales bacterium
TGCTGCAGTTGCCTTTGACGCGATTGAAGCTGCCAAGGCGAGAAACATTGAAGTCGTTATCGTAGACACGGCAGGGAGGCTTCATACCAAGAGCCCCCTCATGGAAGAGTTGAAGAAGGTTCGGCGCGTTATCGACAAGTCTTTGCCGGGCGCCCCGCACGAGACACTCCTTGTTGTTGATGCCACTACAGGGCAGAATGCCTTGAAGCAGGCAGAGATGTTCAACAAAGCCATCGGTGTGACAGGGATCGCCCTCACCAAGCTTGACGGTACCGCAAAGGGAGGGATCGTCTTTGCCATCAAAAGGGAACTGGGCATTCCGATACGTCTTATTGGTATTGGCGAGGGAGTCGAGGATCTTCGGGATTTTGATTCAAAGGAATTTGTTGAGGCGCTTTTTTCATAAAGTCTATCCAGATGGGGAGTGCGGCCTTTGCCCCCGTTTCCTTTGGGCCCAGGGGCTTATGGTCGTCCCTGCCGACCCAGACGCCGACAACTAGGCTGTCGTCAAATCCGATGAACCACGCATCCGCATAGTCGTTCGTAGTGCCGGTCTTTCCATAGAGCGGTCTTTTGAGTTCCTTCGCCTTCTGGGCGGTTCCTTCCTCAACAACGGCATGGAGGAGCACTTTCATTTCACCGATGATTTCTTCTGAGATGAGTTCTGTTGTCTCAGGTCTCCGTTCCTCGATGGGGATCCCCTCACGGTTGATAATTCTCTCATAGAGCATCGGATTGACATGATACCCTGTGGCAAAGGTTCCGTAGGCAGAGACCATCTCCATGAGGGTCACGTCTGCCGCGCCGAGGGCTATCGGCAGATAGGGCAGGAGGATGCTCTTGATGCCGAGGGTTTGGGCCGTCTCGATGACGCTGTCAATTCCCAGCCTCTCTGCCAGTCTCACCGTGGCAGCATTCAAAGACTTTGCAAGGGCTGTCTTCAAGGTTACCGTGCCATGGTACTCCCCGTCATAGTTCTTGGGAGACCAGAGTTGTCCGGGCCTTGCGCCCTTGAAAGATATGGGAGCGTCGAGGATGGTATCACTTGCTCTCAGGCCGCTCTCGATAGCAGCGAGATACACAAAGGGTTTAAAGGCCGAACCTGGCTGTCGAAGGGCCTGGGTTGCACGGTTGAACTGGTTCTTCCAGAAGTCGGATCCTCCGACCATGGCGCGTATTGCGCCGGTCCTGATATCCATCGCAATCAATGCCGCCTGGATTTCACCTTTTGCCCTCCTTTCAAGGGAGGCAATGCCCTTTTCCACCGCCTCCTCAGCAGCCTTCTGCATTACCGAATCTATGGTCGAATGGATCCGGTAACCGGCTGTATAAAGTTCGCCGTTATACCGTGACTCGAGTTCATGACGGAGCATCTCGATGAAATATGGCGCCTCGTACTTGCGGAAGTGGGGGGTCATCGGAAGGGGTTCTTCATCAGCCTCTTCATACTGAGCCCTGCTGATAAATCCGTGGTCTAGCATCTGCCGCAGGACGACCGACCTCCTCTCCCGCGACTTCTCGGGATTCTTGAAGGGGGAGTATTGGGAAGGGGCCTTGGGCAGGGATGCGAGAAGGGCTGCCTCTCCAAGAGTCAGTCCATGGACGGATTTGCCGAAATAGGTTTCGCAAGCTGCCTCTATGCCGTAAGCCCTTGTACCGAAGTATGCCTGGTTCAGATAGAGGCCGATGATCTCATCTTTTGTGTAATGTTTCTCGATCTGAACAGAGAGGGCGACCTCCTTGATCTTCCTCTTGAGACTCCGCTCGGGCTTGAGGAAAAGCATCTTTGCGAGCTGCTGGGTGATGGTGCTTCCTCCCTGGGCAACGCTCCTCGTCTTTATATCGTGATAAAGGGCCCTGAGAATGCCGATGACGTCGACCCCCGGATGGTGGTAAAACCTCACGTCCTCTATCGCTATGAACGCCCTTTTCACGTGTTCCGGGATGGTGTAGTATGGGATAAAGGTCCTTCTTTCGATGTAAAACTCGGCAAGGACCTTCCCGTCCGCGGAATAGACAAGGGAAGAGACAGCCGGCGGGTATTCCTCAAGGGCCTTGATGACAGGGAGGTCCGAGAGGTTCCAGTAGAGGAGTCCTCCGGCTATTCCGACGAGAATTGCCAGGAAAAGGGACAGTATGAATGGTTTCCGCAGGCAGGAGGAACGACCGGATCCCGGTGATCTCTTCGATCTCTTCGACGCTCTCGAAGAAGGGATCCGGCCTTGATGGTGCTTTTCACCGTACGTTGCCATTACCCTATTATAACTTACCAACGTAAATGGGTTAAAATAGAGCACGCACTGTATTTTCCGTTTGAGCGGGCAGCAGGCAGGAAGCATCCTATGAAAGCTCGGCCCATCGGTGGATTTTGGCCGTGGGAAAGGTATATAATAGCACCTTGTATTTTTCGGAGACCGGAGGTAATTGATGGTAGTGAAGGGCAGGGTATGGAGATTTGGTGATGACGTAGACACCGATGCAATTATTCCTGCGAGGTATCTGAACACATCAGACCCAGCAGAGCTTGCGAAACATGTGATGGAAGATGCTGACAAGGACTTTCCTTCAAAGGTCCGGAAAGGCGATATCCTCATAGCGGGCAAGAACTTCGGCTGCGGTTCGTCGCGGGAACACGCCCCGATCGCCATCAAGGCTTCCGGTGTCCAGGCAGTTATTGCGAAGAGCTTTGCCCGGATATTCTACCGGAATGCCTTTAACATCGGACTCCCGATCTTTGAATCCGCAGAGGCCAGCGAGAAGGTACATGAAGGTGATAGTATTGAAATCGACGCCGGTACCGGTATTATCAGGAACCATACTCGTGGGGAACAGTACAAGGCCAAACCGATCCCGCTATTCATGCAGGAGTTGATAGGCGCTGGCGGGCTCATCGAGTGGACAAAGAAGAAGATCAAAGGAGCGGTGGCATGAGCAGGACATACAACATTGCAGTAATACCCGGCGACGGTACGGGGCCTGAGGTGGTAGCAGAAGGGATGAGAGTTCTCACCGCGGCTTCCAGGAGGTTCGGGTTTCAGTTGAAGCTGGACAATTTCGATTTCGGGGGCGAAAGATACCTGCAGACCGGTGCAACGATCAGTGCGGAAGAGATCGATACGCTGAGGGGCTATCATGCGATATACCTCGGCGCCATCGGCCATCCCGATGTGAAGGCGGGGATTCTTGAAAAAGGCATCCTCCTGAGGCTCCGTTTTGAACTCGACCAGTATGTGAATCTGAGACCCGTGAAGCTTTATCCCGGAGTCGACTGCCCGCTGAAGGACAAGGGGCCTGATGATATCGATTTCGTCGTCGTGAGGGAGAATACGGAAGGTCTCTATGCCGGTGCAGGCGGCGTCTTGAAAAAGGGCACGGCCGACGAGGTTGCCGTCCAGGAATCCATAAACACGAGGAAAGGCGTTGAACGGTGCATCCGCTTTGCCTTCGAATATTGCCGGAAGAGGAACAAAGGGAGGAAACTCACCCTCTGCGGCAAGACCAATGTTCTCACTTTCGCCTTTGACCTCTGGGAAAGGACGTTCCATGAGGTCGCGAAGGAATACCCTGATATCAAGGTCGATTACGCTCATGTCGACGCGATAACCATGTGGTTTGTGAAGAACCCTGAATGGTTTGATGTCATTGTGACTGATAACATGTTCGGCGATATCATCACCGACCTCGGCGCTATGATACAGGGGGGGATGGGAATCGCTGCCGGCGGAAACATCAACCCGAAGGGCGTATCCATGTTCGAACCGATCGGCGGATCGGCGCCCAAGTATAAGGGCCAGAATATCATCAATCCCCTTGCAGCCATATGTGCCGGGGGGATGATGCTTGAGCATCTCGGAGAGGATGCCGCGGGCAGAGCTATCGAACGAGCAGCGATGGAGGTTACCGGGAAACACCTCAAGAGTCTTGCAGCAGGCAAGATGGGATATTCTACGACGGACGTTGGGGATCTGGTGGTGAAGTATGTATCTGAGATGGCATGAGGAACTGTCTCCACGAGGGCAAACCTAGACTTCTTTCCCATACGTGTTCTGGAGATATAGGTACATTGTTAGGATAAAGGAGAGGAGAGATGTTGAAGAAGAAGGAGAACTATGTTGTTGCCGTTGTCGGCGCCACCGGCGCTGTCGGCAATGAAATGATAGCGGTCGTTGAGGAGAGGAGGTTCCCTGTTGAACGGTTAAGGCTCTTTGCCTCAGAAAGATCAGAGGGAAAGACCCTTGAATACCGAGGGAAGGAGGTACCGGTAGAGACGCTGAAGGAAGATTCCTTCGAGGGGATCGATATCGCGCTCTTTTCCGCGGGCGCAGAGCGCTCGAAGATGTGGGCCCCCGTTGCTGCTCAATCCGGGTGTGTTGTCGTGGATAATTCGAGCCAGTGGAGGATGGACCCCGAAATTCCCCTTGTGGTCCCTGAAGTCAACTCCCACGACCTGAAATGGCATAAGGGGATCATAGCAAATCCGAACTGCTCAACGATCCAGATGGTGGTGGTCCTGAAGCCGATCCATGACGCTGCAAAGATCAGGCGGGTGGTAGTGACGACGTTCCAGTCTGTTTCTGGGACAGGTAAGAAGGCGATGGACGAATTGCTCCAGCAGACCACAGACCTTCTGAACTTCAGGGAGATACAGTGCAATGTCTATCCCCATCAGATAGCCTTTAATTGTCTTCCCCATATCGACAAGTTCCTTGAGAACGGTTATACCAAGGAAGAGATGAAGATGGTGAAAGAGACGAAAAAAATCATGGGTGACGACTCAATCGGCGTTACTGCAACAACAGTGCGTGTGCCTGTTTTCCGATGCCATTCGGAAAGTATCAACATCGAGACTGAAAAAAAGCTTACTGCCGATGAGGCAAGGGCCGTCCTCGCATTGGCTCCCGGAGTGGTCGTGTTTGACGCCCCTGAAAAGAACGTGTATCCCCTTGCAATAAATGTGGCGGGCAAGGACGAAACCTACGTGGGCCGGGTCAGAGAAGACGAGTCGATAGAGAAGGGTCTCAATTTGTGGATCGTGTCGGACAACCTCAGGAAAGGCGCTGCACTCAATGCCGTGCAGATAGCGGAGAGACTCATCGCGATGGCATCATAACCCGGCTCCCGGTGAGGCGCGCCGCGAAAGAAAACTCGGACTTATTGCGAGCTGTCTCACGCGCCCGTTGAACCCGGTATGGAGAAGAGAAAAACCGTTGATCTTATCGTCCGTGCCGACTATCTCCTTCCCGTTGGGAGCGTAGCTACCGTTATTTCTGACGGGGCGGTGGCGGTCGAGAACGGAACGATCATTGCTGTCGGGCGTTTCGAGGAAGTCATCGCTGGATATGCCCCGGAAAAGATCATCGGCGGGAAGAACAGGGCTCTTATCCCTGGTCTCATTAATACCCACACCCACGCTGCCATGGTCTATTTCAGGGGCCTTGCCGACGACTTGCCTCTCAAGGAATGGCTTGAAACCTATATCTGGCCTGCCGAATCCCGATGGCTTAGTCCCGAATTCGTCTCGGACGCCATTGAACTCGCCTGCCTTGAAATGCTGAAGGCCGGGATCACAACCTATAACGACATGTATTTTTTTGGCGACGCAGCAGGCCTGGCAACAAAGAAGATGGGCATGCGAGCGGTACTCGGCGTTGGTGTCGTCGATTTCCCGACTGCCGTGGCGAAGACGACGGACGAGTATTTCGACAGGGCCGGGGAGTTTGTCGGGAAATGGAAGGCAGACACTCTCATCAGGCCCTGCATCGCCCCTCATGCATTGTACACGTGCGGTCCCGAGACGCTCAAAAGGGCAAGGAGTTTTGCCGATCAATCCGACATTCCCATCCATATCCATCTTTCCGAGTGTGAATGGGAGGTTCAGGAAATCCTATCGAGGTATGGAAGAACTCCGGTCAGGCATCTTGCGTCCCTCGGTTTCCTTGATGGAAGAGTCCTGGCGGCCCATTGCGTCTGGCTCGACGATGAAGAGGTCGGGATGCTGGCGGAGAGGGGGGTCGGGGTGTCGCATTGTATCGAGAGCAATCTCAAGCTTGCATCGGGTATGGCTCCTGTCACAACAATGCTCAAGGCAGGCATAAAGGTGACCTTTGGGACGGACGGCGCTGCGAGTAACAACGATCTGAACGTTTTGAGTGAGATGTCGACGGCTGCGAAGGTTCATAAGGCACTCTCGAAGGATCCAACCGCCCTTGATTCCAGGACGGCCCTCCTCATGGCGACCAGATGGGGCGCCGAGGTCCTCGGTCTCGGGAAGATCACCGGAAGCATCGAGAAGGGGAAGGCGGCAGACCTTGTGATCATCAATCTCGAGAAACCTCATTTAACGCCGATCTATGACATCTACTCTCATATCGCCTATTCGGTGAGGGCGTCGGATATCGAGACCGTTATCGTCAATGGCGTAGTTGTTGTCAATGAAGGTACTCTCTGCAGGGGCGACGAAGGAGAGATTCTTGCGAAGGCGAGAGCCTGGGCCGAAAGAATTGCGGGTCGATAGTGACTATGACACTATCCCAAGCTGATTCATGGGAGGAGACGATGAAAAATATGGTGCGGGGCTTGTTCCTCTTCAGTATGCTCGTTGTCTGTTGCTCAACAATAGCAGAGGGGGCCGATGGGGGCAGCTATCTGGAGAGAGGGGATTTCTATTACAACGAAGGCGAGTATGATCGGGCCATAAAGGATTACAGCAACGCCGTCTCTTTGAAGCCTGACCTTGCCGAGGCCTATTATCATCGGGGACTCGCATATTACAAGATGGACAAGTATGATGAGGCAATTGAGGATTACAGTAAGGCCATCTCCCTTTATCCTCCGCCCGGCGAAGCCCAACTTTACCACAATCGGGGACTCGTCTATCTCAAGAAAGGTTCCTATGACAAGGCCATTGAAGATTACACAAAGGCGATAACGATAAACCCCAAATTCACTGAAGGGTATCATAATCGTGGTATCGCGTATTCGCGGAAGGGCATGTATGACGAGGCGATTGAGGATTATAACAGGGCCCTGTCCATCAGGCCTAATTATGGCGGAGCGTATTTCTCGCGTGGTATCGCTTATGTGAGGAAGGCGGCGGAGGACTTCAGAAAGGTCTGTGATATGGGTGACAAGAATGCCTGTGAGAATCTTAAGCAGCTTTCGGAGGAATAGTCAAAGGGCTATTGTCATAATCTTGGCGGGGCAGAAGATCTTTCGAAAACCGGTGATCCGATTTCCGCGCGAGGGATACCGAAAGAGACGGGAGACGTCGTTTCCGCATCCTTCTTGGGCGTCATGAGGATGATACTGATTCTGCGGTTCCGTGGGTCCTTTGGGTCTTCTTTTATAAAAGGCAGCGTGTCAGCGAAACCTGCAACCCTTGTCAGACGCGCAGGGTCGAGTCCGTATTGTTCGAGGAGTTTTCGTGCGGCGAGCGCCCGTTCCGTTGAGAGCTCCCAGTTGCCGTACGTGGAAGATTTGTACAGCAGCGAATCAGTGTGGCCTTCGATGGCGACGGGGTTCGGTAAATTGCCGATGCTGTCACCGATCACCTGGAGTATTTTGGAAGCGAGGGGGGTCGGCGTTGACGCACCGAGGTTAAACATCGGCTTCCCCTCCTTGTCGACGAGCTGGATGCGCACCCCTCCTTCGAAAACATCTATAATCACCTGATCCTTGATGTCCCCGAGTCTTTCTTCGACTGCCTTCCTTATTGTCTCCTTGATCTCCTGGGGTTTTATCACATATCCTGTTCCCAGAAGTTCCCTGGTAGCCTTCTTCTCGTCTTCGCCGGGTTGGTCGAACATTTCACTCGATTTCTCCATAAAGGACGAACCGCTCTGCTGAAAGATGCTGAACCGCTTAAAGTATGCAGAGACCCTTGCCCTCTTTTCAGGAGCGATCATGGTAATGAGCCACAGAAGTAGGAAGAATGCCATCAGGGCGGTAACAAAGTCTGCATAGGCAACCTTCCAGGACCCGCCGTGGTGGCCCCCGTGGCCTGTCTTCTTAATCTTTTTGATAATGATTCTCTGCTCTTTCACTTCGGACGGGACCGTACTTCCTTCTCAAGTTCATCAAAGCTCGGTTTGGCCGTGCCGGGAATTGCCCTCCTCCCGAATTCCACGGCTATCTGGGGGGCCGCACCCCCTACAAAGGCCACGAGGGCAACTTTGATGACCTGGAAAAAGACGCTGTTTTGCTCTGCCGAGTGCTCGAGATTCGTTGCCATGGGACCGACGAACCCGTAGCACATCAAGACTCCGAGGAAGGTCCCCACAAGAGCTGCACCGATGCTGTGGCCGAGTACGGCAGGAGGCTGGTCAATCTTGCCCATGGTAAGGACAACGCCGAGAACCGCTGCAACGATACCGAGGCCGGGCAGGGCGTCTGCTATCTTTGCCACGCTGTTTGAAGGGATCATGGCCTCCTTCTGATGGGTCTCTATCTCGATATCCATGAGACTGTCGAGTTCGTGGGACGGGACATTTGTCGTTATGATCACCTTCAGATTGTCGCAGATAAAATCGATCGCATGGTGGTTAGACATGACACCTCTATATTTACTGAATATGGCGCTGTTCTGTGGATTTTCTATATCCGCTTCGACGGATATGAGGCCCTCCTTCCGTATCTTGGTAAAGAGCTGGAAGAGCAGGGAGAGGAGTTCAAGATAGATTGTCTTGCCGAGGTTCTTGGACTTTACGACCGTAAAGATATTTTTGAAAACGGCTGATACGACCTTTGGAGGAGATGCGATGAGAAAGCCGCCTATGGCTGCTCCGAAGATGATGACAACCTCAGCCGGCTGAAAGAGGACGCTGAGGTTCCCGTGCTCCATAAGGAAGCCACCTATGACCGAGCCTAAGACAACGATGATGCCGATGATCGCAAACATTACGGGTTTACCTCATGACAATGAAGAGGTGTCTTCATGGTTCTTTCGTGCCCCTCGCTCCTCCTGTCTGTTTCTCCGAACCTACCGCCTTTTCTCCATCGAAAAAGTCTGCATAATCGTTAGCGACATGGTTTCCTTCAGTCCTTGAGGGAAGGGGAAGTTCTATCGTGAACGTTGTACCTTCCCCCTCTGCACTTTCGACGGTTATGCTTCCTCCGTGTTCTGTGATAATGCCGTGGGAGATCGAGAGGCCGAGCCCTGTTCCTGATCCGACAGGCTTTGTGGTGAAAAAGGGGTCGAAGATCCGCGGGATGATATCCTTCGGAATGCCGGGACCATTGTCGGAGATCCCTACGATCACCTTTTGCCCGGCATTGTCAAGGCGTGTCGAGAAAACGATTGTCCCGTCATTCCTGTTAAGCTCGGAAATTGCCTGTTCTGCATTGAGGAGGATATTCAGGATCACCTGCTGGATCTGTTGCGAGTCAACAAAGACGCTCTTGACGACGTCATAGTCCCTCACAATCTCAATGTCGCTCGATCTCAGCCAATAAATCCGGAGTTCAATCGCCCTTTCAATGATATCATTGATCGACTCAAGGGTCCTGGAAGGGGTCTTTTGTCGTGAGAAGGTGAGGAGGTTTGCCACAATCTTCTTGCACCGGTCTGCGCTCTCAAGGATCTTCCGAAGTTCCTTTTCCATATCCCTGTCAGGAAACTTCATGCGGAGGATCTCCGTGTACGCTGTAATTCCGGTAAGGGGGTTGTTAATTTCATGAGCCACGCCCGACACCAGAAGACCGAGGGAGGCAAGCTTGTCGGAATGGTAAAGCTGGTCCTTGAGTCGCTTCATTTCGCTGATATTCTTCATGATGTAGATCGTCAAAGGCTTATCGCCATAATCCAGAGGAAAGGAACTGATGAGATAGATCTCGTCGTTGATACTTCTCTCTTCCGTATGGGGCTGGCCACTTTTATTCGGTATGCATGATTCCTCGGGATCGATTCCGAAGAGTTCATGACACTTCATTCCTATAATGTCTTGCGGTAGTTTCCCGAAAGCTGCCGAGAGAGCCCGGTTCGCTTTGACGATCGTTCCCTCAGCATCAGTCATAAAGATAAAATCGGTAATGGCGTCGAACATCGCTATCCAGTGCCTTTGGCTTTCGATGATAAGGTTGTCCCGCTCAGCGCGTTCAAGTTCCAACTCGTGCCTGGCGAGGGCTCGGTCAAGAATAAGGGGAAGGGAATCGAAATACCTGACGCCTTTCGTCAGACAATCATGGGCGCCTTCCCTCAGGGCCCTGAGCGCCGTCTCTTCATTGCCGGTCAACATCATCATGATCGCCGGTATCCGTATTCCCCGTTTCCTCATCTCTCTAAGGAATCCGAAGCCATCCAAGCCAGGAAGAACCTGGTTGACGAAGACGGCCTTTACGTTTTGCCTTTTTATGATATCGAGACCGGTCTCTGCCGATGAGACAAATTCAAGATTATTGTCCATTTCATACCGTCTGAAGACCATACGGATGAGTTCGTGGTCGAGGAGACTGCCATCGATGAAGAGCAGCGAAGCGTCTCCGAAATAGTCCTTGATCTTGCTTTGACTCCTATGGTGTTCCATGCTTGGCACTGACAAAAATAATGTCGACCCTTCTGTTCTTTGCGCGTCCTTCGGGTGTCACATTTGAGACTACCGGCCGGTATTCTCCGTATCCGGCAGCTGAAAACCTTGCCGGGTTGATGGTATGGTCGGCGAGAAGGGCCATGAGCACACTTGTTGCCCTGGCCGTGGAGAGTTCCCAATTCGATGCATTCTTCCCTCCCCGCACCGGCACATTGTCAGAATGTCCCTCGATCACGACGGCATTTTCAGTCCTCTTGAGCACAGAGGCGACAGATTGAAGGAGGGGTTTTGCCTCTTCCCTGATCTCTGCAGTGCCGCTGTCAAAAAGAACCGAATCGCCGAGGGATATGCGAACACCCCTCTTGTCCCGTGAAACAGTCACTCCCGGTATTGTAACAAAATTTTCGAGCGTTGACCTGATATCCTTTTCGAGTTGCATATCCTCATAGGGGATCGGCCGTATTCCCTCGATAATGTTGGTATTGAGTTCTCCCGATCCCGTTGCCCTGAAGGCCGATCTCATTGAGCCTGCAAAGCGCTCGAGTTTCCCCGTATCCACATGGCTGATCGCATACATGACTGTGAAGAACGCAAAAAGGAGCGTTATGAAGTCTGCATACGAAACTACCCATCTGTCCGTGTGATCGTCGTCCCTCTGTCGTCTCTTTCTCATCTTTCAACCCCGCTGACCCTCGTCGAGAAAGGCCCTGAGCTTCTCCTCAAGGTAATGGGTATTCATTCCCGACTGTATCCCGACAACACCTTCAAGCACCATCTCCCTCATCAAGAGGGAGCAGTGAAGTCTGTTTACGAGTTTTTTTGACATCGGAAGGAGGATGAGATTTGCCGAGCCCACTCCGTATATGGTTGCGACAAAAGCGACGGCAATGCCCGACCCGAGTTTCGCGGGGTCCGAGAGATTCTCCATGACATGAATGAGACCGAGGACAGCTCCGATGATCCCGATCGTCGGCGCAAATCCCCCTGCCGTTTCAAAGACCTTTGCGATCCGTCGTTTCTCGTCTTCGTATGTTATGTTTTCCTGTTCCATGGTCTCTTTCAGCATCTTCGGTCCCATGCCGTCAACGGCGAGACGCATGGCCTTCTGGAAGAAGGTATCCGTGATCTTTGAGATCTCCGGTTCCAGCGCAATCAGGCCATTCCGTCTCGCGATCGCTGAATAGCGGAGGATGTCTTTCAGGAAGACATCGGAATCGATCTTCTCACCAAAGAAGACATCCCTGAGAGAGGATGTTGCCTTCAGAATGTCTTGTAAGGGAAAGCTTAACATCGTTGCGCCAAAGGTTCCGCCAAAGACGATGGCCGCTGCTGTCGCCTGGAGCACGGACGTTATCTTGCCGCCCTCGAGGAGATTCCCGCCGATGACCGCAACAATTCCCAAGAGGATGCCTATGAGGCTCGAGCGATCCATGAAACATTACCCTCTCTGCTGCTTCTGCTTCCGTAACATTTCCCTCTGTCGTTTCAGGGTGTATCGGATGATTTCATCTCTCACGGTGTCGTCCATATCGATAAAGTGTAACCCTACTTCATAGGCCCCGCCGTCGGTCTCCTTTACCCATACTACCCTGCCCACGGTATTCACGCAGATGGGAGGGGTCGTGGGGAGAAGCATCCTGATCTCTCTCATATCGCCGATCTCGACCTTCTCATGGAGGGTCAGCCGGATTCCCGAAGCGCTCACATTAACAGCCTTATTTTCAGCCTCCGTAAGCCCGGTCTTTTCCATGGTGAGGGTTTCGAGGATCATATTCAACTTTGCGTCGATATCGACGAGTATGTTCCAGAGTTTGGGACTGATGGTTTCATCGGGAATACTCACATCATGCTGTTCCTTGCCGTAGCAGGAGAAGATACCTGATTTAACCGGTGTCAGATGTTCATCGATGATTCGGGATGTTACGGGGAAGACGTCGTCGACGCGGAAGTAGTCGCGTTTTTCCACCCACATCTTCTTGAGCTCTATCCTGCCCGCTTCTGCTGAAACGACCTCGGTATAATGATCCAGATGTTCCCATGAGACTACGATATATTGCCCCTTTGTGCATGCGAGGTGCGTCTCGTCGGGCTTCACAATGAGCGATTCCTCATCTGCCGAAATGATCGTACCACGGTACCGTCCTGTCTCGGCCATGAACCTGAAAAAGACCGTGTCCCCGGGGCTAACCTTCATGCGTCATGCCCCTTCCGGCCTTTGTCTGCATGAACGCATGAACGATCTCGGCATCAAATTGTGTTCCCGAGCATCTCTTCAGCTCTTCAATCGCGAAATCGTGGGTCCTTGCTATCCTGTACGGTCTCGATGACGTCATGGCATCATAGGTATCGGCCACGCTTAAGATCCTGACCGTCGTGGGGATACTGTCGCCCGAGATCCCGTGAGGATAACCTGTACCGTCAATCCTCTCATGGTGATAGAGAATGAGCTCCCTTTCCTTGGGAAAGAAGCGCAGCGGCTTTATGATATTATCACCTATGACGGGATGCATTTTGATCTCTTCCATCTCCTCGTCCGTAAGTTTCCCTGGTTTCAGAAGCACCGTGTCCCGGACGCCGATCTTTCCAACGTCGTGGAGATATCCGCCGAATTGGATGGCGTCTTTCTCTTCCCCGCAGATGTTCATGACCTCTACGATCTGGAGAGCATAGTCGGTGACCCGTTCAGAGTGCTGCTTCGTATAGGAGTCCCTCGCTTCTATGCTTATGACGAGCGACTTTAAGTTGTTGACGAGATTATTATAGAGAACCTCGTAGAGGGCGTTGTTCTCTATCCTCAGCGCCGCTTTCTTGGCAAAGGTCAACCCAACGTATATCTCATCGTCCATGAACGCTGAACCGTCAGCCTTGTCAGAAAGGTTCAGGACGCCGAAGACATCATCATTAATGACGAAGGGGATTGAAAAAAAAGGGGAGGTTAGGGGGATGCCACTATGTGGGTTAACCTCCCCGAATGGGGCGATGGAATAGGTTTTGCTCCTTACGACCTTCTCAAAGAGCGTTCCGGCATAGGCGATGTCCCGCAGCGTTGTTCCTATGGCACTCTTGAGCTTCAGATGACCGTTATCAATGATACCGAAGGACACCTCACGGGCCATGAGGAGTCTCGACGCCATTTCCACGACCCGTTCGTACATTTCATTATTGTCGTGAATCTCATCGAGTTCCGTGCTGATCGTCTGGAGAAGGGCGATTTCCTGGAGTTTCCTGAAGAGTTCTGCATTCAGTCGTCCGATCGATGCCTCAAAATCTCCTTTTTGGGCAATCTTCCCGAGCAATTTTCTTTCTCCCAGTATCCTCGCTGCCGTTGATGTCACCCTTTCGACGTTGAACGGTTTCGTTATGAAGTCCCGGGCGCCCTCCTTCATGGCATTGATCGCATTGTCAATGGTCGTGAAACCGGTGATGACGATGATCGGCAGGGTGGGGTCGAGGCGCTTCGTCTCTTTGAGGAGGTCCATGCCGTTCAGTCGCGGCATCGTAAGGTCGGTGAAGACAACGTCGTAATAGTTGTTTTTGACTTTTTCTATGCCTTCAAGGCCGTCTACGGCAACGTCTGTTCCGAAACCCCCAATACTTGAAAGGATATCCGAGAGGACGCCTCTGACGACGGGGTCATCATCGACTATTAATATCTTTCCTTTTTCCATCCCCCCTGACCAGCCTTTCCTTGAGTATTTCTGTTTCCTGAGTGGTAAGGATATCCATTGTCTTTAATCGTTCTATCCGCTCTATCCATCCCGTGATGATTTCAGGATTGTTGCTGTCCACAACGGTCTTGATGACAGCCATGTTCCGGTACGTCTCCCTCAGGAGTCTCGAGAGTTCCCTGTTCTCGTTCATGAGAACTGCCCTCTTGTACGCCTTTTCAGCGAGAAAGAGTATCTCTTCCACCTTGAAGGGCTTTGTCAGGTAATCGTAGACCCCTTCCTTTATCGCCTCAAGGGTGGTATCGAGGGTCCCGTAGGCTGTGAGGATGACGACGGCGACATCGGGGTCGATTCTAACAGCATGTTTTAGGACCTCGATGCCGTCGGCACCGGGCATCCTGAGGTCGGTTATGACGAGCTTCATATCTTCGAGCCTGAGCTGCCGTATGGCGTCTATGCCGTCTCTTGCTGAAACTACCGGATATCCCTCGCGGAGTAGGAGGGAACTGATCACGTCCCGGGCTATGTCGTCGTCGTCTGCAACAAGGATCTTGAAATCTTTCTTATCCACCTATCTTATTTCCGTATCCTTTCCAGCACCTCACTCTTCGCCTGTTCGAGGATCTGTTTCTTCTTGGCTTCCGGGGAGATGAGCACAATGTCCTGGGGCTCTCCCTGTTCTTTTTCTAAGATCGCTGATGGTTTCAGTTTCGACACCCTGTTGTAGAGGTGCATCACCTCATTGATCTGAAAGGGAAAGAGCGTCATGATAGCTGCCTCCATGCAACCCTGAGTTTTTTCAGAAGCCCTTCGACATTTCTGACCTTTACCGAATCGTTCGTAGTGTTTGCGATAGTCAGTTCTCTCAACATATAGAGATAGATGTCCTGGAGGCTGAGAGCGGTCTGTCCCCCGGCGTCAAGGTTGAGGGACGCAAGGAGGTTTTCTATAACAGCCATTGACTTTGACAGATAGCGGTCCTTTTGTAAGCCCCTGCCCTGATTCATATAAGAGACGGTCTTATTGAGATACACTATCGCGCCATCATAGAGCATAATAATGAGATCAAGGGGTGTAGTGGAGGTATCGACGATGATGTGGTTATAGGTACTCTGAACGTTCGTTGCGTTCACTAACATCTCGCTTCCTCTCATCATTGTCAGCTGTTCGTTCATTTCCTTATCTTACTTATCGGAAGATCTCTGAAAAACTTTAGAGGAGAAGGCCCTCCGGTCTTTTCAGAGAAATTCGATTGCAAAATGAGGATGTTAGGGAATGTAATCTAAGGTGAAAGGACAAGGCGATCCTGTCTGTTTCCCTCTATTCATTAATATGGTGATTCTCTCGAGACCAGGGGCTTCCCCTTCCTGGTGCAATGCATCTTCAATCTCTCGCTTTTTATATTGTCGTTTCATCTTTTCCGGAATCCCTATGTTCCGCCTTGCAATTCCCAAGACGCGCGGCAAACTAACGTTTTCCTGGGGAGGGCCGAAGAGAATACCATGAAAGCAGCGGCAAAAACCGGAAAAACAAAAAGGGGAAGAAGAGTGATTAAAGTTTTTTGGAAAAGTTCCGATGAGAATGGGAGAAGCAAAAGGCAAGGTCGCGAAGGAGGTGAAGAAAGAAGTTAAGACCGACGGGCAGTAAATGGCGATATGATCGGCAAGAGTAGAAACACCCGGCAAGAAGTGTCGGAAAAAACCTTAGAAAAAGGAGAATCACCATGGCTATCAATGATATCAGCTTAACCGCTGGAATGCGGGCGAACCTCGTAAGTCTTCAGGGAACAGTCGATCTCCTCAACAGGACACAGCAGCGCTTGAGCACAGGCAAGGCAGTCAACAGCGCTCTCGACAACCCGACTGCCTTTTTCGCAGCACAGGCGTTGACAGGCCGCGCGTCTGACCTTGCTGCTCTCAAGGACGGCATGGGTCAGGCAGTTCAAAGCATCAACGCAGCAAATTCGGGAATTACTGGCATTACCAACCTGGTCGAGGCCGCAAAAGGTTTAGCTCAGTCAGCATATACATCCTCTGATACGAGCACCCTTGATACCCAGTATTCCGATCTTATGACCCAGCTCGATGCGCTTGCGGGCGATTCCGGCTATCAGGGTACAAATCTTCTCAATGGCGATACCTTGCATGTCAAATTCGAGGGTACGACCTTGGATGTCTCAGGGACATCGTCAAAATCGTCGGATCTCGGCATCGATACTGAGTCCTTTGCATCAGCAGGAACAATCGATAAGGCAATAAGCGACCTTAATGCTGCGCTCGGCACTCTGAGAACCACTTCAGCAGGGCTGTCGGCAAACCTCAGCGTCATCCAGACCCGTCAGGACTTCACGACGAGCATGATAAATGTGCTCACGACAGGTTCCGACAGTCTGACGAACGCTGACATGAACCAAGAAGGTGCTAACATGCTGATGCTGCAGACACGACAGGCACTCGGCACAACAGCCTTAAGCCTTTCCTCGCAGGCTGCACAGTCAGTCCTGAGGTTGTTTGGTTAAGGAGAAGACTCTGGATCGAGGTGGGGGAAGAAATCCCCCACCTTTTCCAATAGAAAGGAACGGCTATGATGATCAGAAGTATACAGATGAATCAGATGTCGCCTGCCGTCTATCGACAGAGTGACGGGGGTGCGGAGGCAAAGAGCGTTTCGCCTGACACGAGCGTTTCTGCGAGACCTTCAGATCTTCCAGCACAGAACGTGTTGGCCCATATTGATTATTTTAAAGAACAACTGGACGCAATCCTCACGCAATATCCGCCCTTTTTCCCGCCGGGGAGTTACCAGCGGATAGATCTGATTAAAAAGATAAGGGGACTTCAGGACGAGGTAGGAAAGTCATCGCTGCCGGCTGATATCAAAAAGGCTGTCGGGGGGCAGAAACTCGCCGACGATGCAACTGATGGTGAAATAGGTGCTGCGATACAAGGCCTTCTGAACGTGAGCAATAAGGCCTCCCAGAAGATATCTGCTGTCAAGGATGCGGCTCGGCAGGGGTCGATCCTTAATACACGAGTCTGAGAACGGTGCTGAAAGAAGATGGCTCTGAAGATAACGCTTAAACCGAACGAGAGGTTGATTCTCGGCGGGGCAGTGATCGCAAATGGAAAGGCCAGGAGCGAATTTGTCGTCGAAAACAATGTCCCCATCCTTCGCGAAAAGGACATTATGAGTTTGAAAGACGCCGATTCCCCGTGCAAGAGGATTTATTTCGTGGTGCAGCTTATGTATGTTGATGAAAAGAACATGCCCGATCATCATAAGGCCTACTGGGAACTGGTGAAGGATGTTGCAGAGGCCGCGCCGAGCAGGAGACCGTTACTTCATGAGATCAGCGATCTTATTTTGCATGGCAGGTATTACCGGGCGCTTAAACTCATTCATAAACTCATAGACTATGAGCAGGAGGTCATCAATCGTGTACGCAAGTCAACTTGAAGCATACAGGACTGTCGAGAAAACAACCATGTCAGGAAGAGAGCTAGAGGCGTCAGTGCTCGCCAAGGCCGCACTGATGCTTAAGGAGTGCCAGGACAATTGGGAAGGCCCTGACCATGCTGCCCGGTTGCAAAAGGCCCTGAGGAATAATCAGATGGTCTGGACCATCTTCGAGTCGGAGCTTGCAAGGGAGGACAATCCTCTTCCAAAGCAGTTGAGGTTGGATATCCTGAGGCTCGGCGGATTCGTTGACAAGCGCATTTTTGAGGTCATGGCAAACCCATCACCTGAAAAATTGACGATGATTATCAACATCAACTTAAATCTTGCAGCCGGCCTCAGGGGGGCACCGTAGCCACGGATCTTCCGATCGGACGCTCCAGTCCAGTCTACCTCATTGTTTAGGAACTACATAAAAATTTACAGCGTTTATGTTGACGAACTTGTGCTTAACAGTATAGTTGATGTCACTAAGCATATTTTCAAAAGCGGGAACATTGTTATTCATGATTTCTATGAGGATATCAGGTTTGAAGGCAGTTATTGTATTTCGTGCTCCCTCAAGCACTTCCATTTCCATTTCTTCGACATCGATCTTCATGAAGTCGATCTTTTCCTGAATCAGTTCGTCTATCGGGAAGACCTCTACACCCCCGGCTTCGTCTGACTCCAGATGTGCCGCGCCAAGGTTGTTTGGGTCCTTATCGTTTAACGAGAAGAGGCCACGTTCTTTGCCCACTCCAACACCGAGCTTCGAGATATCAAGGCTTGAACAGCCGTTGATTTCTAGGTTACTCTTGAGCAGTCGAATTGCGCGAGGATTTGGTTCGATAAGGATCACCTTTGAGGGGTTCATGAATTTTTCATAGTATACGGCGTGGTTCCCTATGTTGGCCCCGACTTCCAAAATTACAGAGTCGGGTCGAACCGAACCTGCGATGAATTCTAGCTCCTTTGTTTCGAAGAACTGCCCGCGCAAATAATTCTGTTGAATCAAATCGGACGCATTGCTGATCTGGAACCTTATAGTCTGCCCTTTATAGCTAAAGGCTGCTATAGACCCCCGACGATATCGATGCAATATTGCCTCAACGGCTTTCCGCCAGTCCAAACCGGTAGCTGATCTCGGCCCTTGGGAATGCTGTCCACGACGGTTATAGAAAAAGGGTATGGGTATCTTGATACATTTATAACTTTCCCAGATGCGCATGTAGTAATCAAAGTCTTCTCCTATATCAATTGATTCATCAAAGACCTCTGAAAGGGCTATCGTTGTTTTTACAAAATGACCGATCTGCAGGGTGAGGAATGGATCACAGGAAAGCACGTCTTCAATTGAATAGAGAAAAGGCAGCTGGCCAGGACGCTCATGTGCAACAGTCTCGCCATGTTCAATAGGCCATATTGCTCCCCATATGGCATCGTATCGGTCCAGGTAAGGCGAAACGCTTTCGAATGCCCGTGGTGCCATCTCATCATCAGCATCGATAAAAAAGATCCAGTCAACGCCCATTTCTGCAGCTTTTCGTACCCCCAGGTTGCGAGCCCTGGATCTGCCGAGGGTTCCTTCAGAATCGACTATTGAAAGGGGTATCATTTCCGAAAAGCGGCCTGGATGCAGATCATATGCTCTTTGCGCAGTCTGAAGACACTTCTTATAAAGATCGAGATGCCCAGGCCCGACAGGAGTAACGACGGCACATCGGTAGGTCCTGTCCAGCGAGACAACAGGGAAGATTTCAGTCAGGGGCAGTTCAGACTCTTGGTAGTTCGAGCTGTTTCTGTATGAATGGCCGATGGTGAAGTCGGGCATGGTCTGCTTTACAGCATACTCTCTTAGGAATGAAGAGACACTGTCAAAGATCTTTTTCCAGTCCTGGTGTTGTTTCTGCCGGAACAGCCGAACGGATGGGTACCATGGCGTATCTTCATGATCCTTCATCCACCTCCAGTCACAACCACGCGGCAGTAATGCCCATACGGGAACCCCTAAAGCGCCGGCCATGTGAACTGTAGAATTGTCCACGGAGATAACGAGATCGAGCTCGGCGATCTGCGCTGCAAAGTCGTCAAGGTCTTTGAGCGGATCAGCGTCGTCCCAATCATGAATCGTGATGCCGAGGTTGTATCTTACCGATTGGAATTCCTCAGTACAGTCGCCATACTGGAGATTGATAAAGTGGACATGTGGCACGGAGAGAACGCTTATCCACTCGTCAAGTTTTGTTGACCGCATTGTGCGCACACTAGACTCTTTGCCCCCTCGCCAAGAAACGCCGACCTTCAGCCCCTCTCCGAGAGCACTGAAACGATTTTGCCATTTCTCTCTTCTTTTAGGATCGGCGATAAGATAGAATTTCTGTTGCGGAAAGCTTCTGACGTTGGGACGCAGATGCAATGGCAGACTACCCATGGGGATTACCGCGTCCACAGACTGAAGTTCGACGGGCAACGATTCTCGGATTAATGGGATTACGGTTAATCGTGGAAATGAACGTGAGAAGAGAGGTACGAGGCGGTCGTCACATTCAACAATGCAGCGCTCTGGTAGATGCATGATATCAGGAAAAAGCGAAGCAAACATAATCTGGTCGCCGATGCCCTGTTCCGCATAAATAAACAAAGTCTTATGAGTCAGGGACCACCCATCCCATCGCGGATAAGGAAAGGACTTCGGCGCTGATTCCCTTACCAGGGACCGCCACTCGTATTTTCTCCAGCCGGTAGTAAACCGACCCAAGTGCAGTTGTGCGAGTGCCAGGTTCCAGTGCGCTTCGGGAAGGTCGAGCTGAATGGCAATCGCTCGTTCGCAGCTTTCGATGGCCTTTTCTATCTGCCCGTCGTCGCGGTAAGTTATACCGAGGTTGTTATGGGCCTCTGCGAAATCGGGTTTGAGCTTCAGCGAGATCTGTCCGCATTCAATGGCTTCTTGTATGCGTCCTTTTTTTCTGTAGACAATACCGAGATTGTTATATGCCTCTTCAAAATCTGGACGGATCTTTATCGCTTTCTTGTAAAAGCATTCAGCTTCTTCATACCGCTCCAGGTCCTTGAGGACATTCGCCAGATTGAAATGTGCCTCTGCGTAATCCGGCCTGATCTTGACGGCAAGCGCGTAGTGGGCGATGGCCTCTCGGTCCTTTTTCATGTTACGAAAGAGCAACCCTAGATTATAATGAGCCTCATAATAGGCCGGTTTTAATTCCAGGGCATGGAAGTAGCTCTTTGCTGCTTCTTCAAGCCTGTCCAGGAGCTGTAACGCTTTGCCGAGGTTGTAGTGTGCCTCAGCAAGGACTGGATTCAGCCGAATCGCTGTTACATAGTGCGTGACGGCATTCTCAGTCTCCCCATGGTCACAGAGCATGTTTGCCAGGTTGTAATGTGCCTCTGCCATCCGCGGCTCAAGGAAAATGGTTTTCCGAAAGGCTGCTATGGCGTCGTAATTCTTCCCCTGTTCCTTGAGCACATTTCCAAGATTAAGGTGGAAGAACGCAGCTTTGCCGTCTAAACCAATAGCTTTCCTAATAAGTTCTTCTGCTTCAATGTGATTCCCCATCTGATAGAAGGCCATGCCGAGGAGATGAAGTGCATCGGGATGATTTGGCTCAACGGCGAGAATGGCCCGATAGCATGATTGTGCTTCCTCTATCTGACCGCTTCGGTGGTATTCTAAAGCTCGGTGAAGCCTTCTCTCCACGTCCTTCTTTTTCTTCAATCCGAATTTAGCCAAGCCTATCGAGACCTCCTGAAAAGACATTTTTTATCTGATCAAAGATTCTTTGCAGGTGTCACTCTTAATTAAATTCAGCAATAACTATGCCTAATCCTATTTTAGCTACAACATATTGATAATAAATAAAGTTTGATACGAGAGGTCTCATCTCGTGATGTGTCATTTTTATGGCATGAGGTTGTGCCCTGTCGACAAATGGTATTTTAAAGTATTAAGGCAAATCAGCCGATATGTATAGTAGAATGCATATTCAGAAGTAACGGGAGAATACCTTGATTTCTATCGGAAGCACTACAATAGACGCACTGTTTACAGCTATCCCAGAACAGCAGGACCAGTTCGATGTCCTGGCGAATAATGCGCTATCGAGGGGCATAGATCTTTACCAGAAGGGGAATTATGACGGCGCGGTCAAAGAGTTCCGGAGGTCCGTCGGGCTATCGCCGAATTCGTCCTACACGCAAAATGCATACGATTATATGGTTCAGTCCCTCCTGAAGCTGGGTCGGACCGATGAAGCGATCAAAGCCTACCAGCAGGCCATCAAACTTGACCCAATGAATGACAGCTATCACCTCAATCTCGGCAATGTATATTTTAGTTTGAACAGATATGATGACGCAGTTGCGGAATATAAGGAGTCCGTGCGAATCAATCCGACATCGACGCTCAACCGTTATTCCCTCGGACAGGCCTATCTGCAGACCGGCAACTACGCGGAGGCCGAGCGGGCGTTCAAGACCGTGGCCACCCAAACCTCTCACGACGCGAACGTTATGTTTGCCCTTGGGCAGACGTACCGCCGTATGGGCAGATATAATGATGCGGTTGATGAGCTTAAGTCAGCCATAGCTACTAAGAAGGATTTCGGATATGCTTACCTCGAGCTCGGTTTTGTGTATGCCGATGAAAAGAATTTTGACAGTGCGCAGGAACAGGTCTCAGCCCTATCATCGATTGACAAATCACTGGCGACCCAGCTTGGTTCATATATTTATCAGCTGAAGAACCCGAGGATCTTGGCCGCTTACAGCACTGATCTCCCTGTCACCGATGGGCCGGGCACGAAGGTCTCTGACATTGATCCTTCACTTGCAACTCCCAATTCCACGAAAAGATTTGTTATGCATTTTATCTTCAGTAAGCCAATGGATGTGTCGACCGTGCAGAACCCCGCATTCTGGAGCATCACCAAGGCCGATGGTCGGAACTGGGGTGGTGTTTACAACTGGGGAATGCCGACACCAGCTACCGAGGTTTCGTTACCTGTTCCGGATGTCGTTTTCTATCATGAGAATACCCAGACTGCGGATGTCACCTTTCAGATCAGCCAAAACGCTTCGGGGGACGGTACACTGGATCCGGCCCATCTCGTATTCAGGTTCCGTGGCAAGGATGCCTATGGAATGACAATGGATCAGTCAGCCGACGAATATAGCGGTTTTTCCAAAATTGTGTAGTCGTTATATTGCGCTTGCGTCTCCGAACCCCTTGCCACAAAAGGTGTCGGCAGAAAATCTGTTATAATCATGCCATGGCTCAGAATGTAATCTGGCAGGAACGGCTCGTATCACGCCGCGAGCGGAACTTGATGAATAAGCATAGGAGCGGGATTGTCTGGTTCACGGGGCTCTCGACCTCGGGGAAATCGACGATTGCTCATCACCTCGAGAAGGACCTTTTTGATAGGGGCATAAGGACGTATGTCCTCGACGGCGACAATGTCCGCCATGGCATCAACTCGAATCTCGGCTTCAGTCGTGAGGACCGCAGAGAGAACCTGAGGAGGATAGCCGAAGTATCAAAATAAAATTGTATGTTGATGCCGGGATCGTCGTGCTCGCCGCCTTTATCTCACCCTATCGGGAAGACCGCGCCTATGTCAAAGAGGTTGTGGGCGCCGAAGATTTTTTCGAGGTATATGTCCAGTGCTCGCTGGAAGTCTGTGAGAATAGAGATCCCAAGGGGCTCTACAAAAAGGCAAGAGCGGGGATTATCAAGAACTACACAGGCATTGATGCTCCCTATGAGGAACCCTTACAACCCGACCTTGTCATTGATACCGTAAGACTCGATGTAGCGTCGTCCGTGGAGAGTGTGTTAAGATTTCTTGACGAAAGAAAATTCATTCTTCTGCTGTAATGTGAAAGAACTGCTGTCCCCGATAATCGTTGTTGTAAGGGATGCCGGACGGGCAATACTTGATATTTACCATTCAGAGTTTTCCGTTTCGTATAAAGACGATTCCTCGCCGCTTACAGAAGCAGACAGACTCTCCCACGACATACTCCTGCGAGCCTTGAGAGACATTTCGCCAGGTATACCGGTATGCTCTGAAGAAGGCAGTGCTCGTCCTTATCGTGAAAGGAAAGGCTGGAGTGAGTTCTACCTGGTCGACCCCCTCGACGGAACAAAGGAATTCATAAAAAGAAACGGGGAGTTTACGGTCAACGTCGGTCTTATTCGGCAAGGCGTTCCCATACTGGGCGTTATCTACGCGCCGGTGACGGATACTCTCTACTTTTCATCAGAAGGCGAAGGAAGCTGGAAACAGATCGGGAGGGAAGCTCCGGAAAAAATCAGTGTCATGAATGCTCCCCGGACTGAAGGAATTATCGTCGTTTCAAGCCGCTCACACGGGTCAGAGGATCTCGAAGCATTTCTTGCCAAACTGAAGGTCAGAGAAAAGATATCCGCCGGAAGTTCCCTGAAATTCTGTCTCGTTGCAGAAGGTAAAGCAGATATCTACCCGCGTTTCGGACCCACATGGGAGTGGGACACCGCAGCCGGCCACGCCATACTTCTGGAGGCCGGAGGGAGGGTTACCACACCGGACGGATTGGCTGAATTGTCCTATAACAAGGAGACACTTAAGCATGAGGGGTTTATCGCAAGGTCTTCGGGCAAAGCATACGCACCCTAAAAGAGTGGGAAAGCATCCTGCATGTGTGGGCGCTCTGTCAAAAACCCCTGTTATCGACTTATAGCGTTGATTCTTGCGGCTCGTTGTTGTCTGTTCCCATCTTCTCGGAGAGTTCCTTCCTGCATATCCTGACGTTCGGGGGGGCCTCGAT
Source organism: Thermodesulfovibrionales bacterium (assembly GCA_035686305.1). Classification (NCBI taxonomy): domain Bacteria; kingdom Pseudomonadati; phylum Nitrospirota; class Thermodesulfovibrionia; order Thermodesulfovibrionales; species Thermodesulfovibrionales bacterium. Next base: position 24,455 of record DASRZP010000040.1, read on the forward strand.
TCCGAGCCGGATCTGATTCCCCTTGATATCGAGCACCGTAATAGTGATGTCATCTCCCACCTTCACGGCCTCATTCGGCTTCCTTGTCAAGACGAGCATTTTATCTCTCCATGAGCTACTGCAAGAAGTCGAGCAACGACGTGGAGAGGACTTTTGCCGCAGATGATTGTAATGCCTGGAGAGCAACACTGGCCTGCTGCATGTCCACGTAGGTCTGGTTGATATCGGCATCCTCGATCTTTGCACGGGCGCTTTCGAGACTGAGATTCATCTGGTCGAATCTTGTCTTCTGATCATTCATAACATCGCCCCGCGCACCAACCTCAGCCTGCTGCGCAAGCACCTGACTCCTGGCAGCATCAATGACCGAATCGAGTGCATCCATCCTGTGCTGTGCCTTCTCTTGGCTGATATCTGCCGAGGGGTCAAGGGCGGTCCCATCCACATTCTGGTTTTTCCATGCGAAGCTTACGACATTGGCTATGTCCATGACATTGGTCACTCTGAAGGTATCGTAGTCAGGATCACCCACATTGCCGATTTCGACGGTGATTGTGTTCACGCCTGTTACAGGGTCTTTTGCCTGGGTATAGCTCACGGGCGTGCCGTCAGAGAGAGCCGCGGGCATCGTCCCGCCAAGACCAGCTCTGAAGGCAGTGCTTCCCTGAACATTCGTGGCCATTGATGAATTCGCGTCTATCGGGACCTGGATACTCCCGAGGTCTCCGTTATAATCGAACGTGTTAGTAACAGCATTGAAGGTGAAAGCCTGCTGATCGGTCTTGAAGCCCGAGAAGAGATACCTGTTCCCAACCTTTGTGTTTGCCAAGCCGAGGAGAAAATCCCGATATCCGGCAGCCTGCTGGGAGTTGGCATCTTTCGTCTCCTGTGTTTGATTGTTGATTCCCGCTGAGGCAAGGTCCTTCAGGTTGCTTAAGGTATCGGCAGCCGAGGTGAAGACCTTGTCAGTTGCATCCAGGAATATGTTCGCCTGCTGCATATTGTTTTCGTATTGAGTATTCGTCTGAATGCTCACCTTATAATCGATAGCCTGAGCCTCTCCGGCGGGATCGTCTGACGGTTTATTGATCTTCTTCCCTGTGGCCAATTGCGTATTCGCGTCGGCGAGTTGGGATGCGGCGTCCTGCATCGCCTTCGCCATCTGAGCATATACCATCATGGTCGAGACTCTCATGACATTCATTCCTTTCCGCTATCCGGTTGATGTGGTAACCATACCCAGTACTGTCTGGATCAATTGATCCGTCACCGCGATCATTTTCGCAGCCGCCTCATAGGACCTCTGAAACCGTATAAGGTTCACGGCCTCTTCATCAAGGGAGACTCCTGATTCGGAGTCGCGTTGGTTGTTCAGTTGCGAAAGCATATTCTGATCGAACGTCAGGGTGTCAGAGGCAGCGCCGCTGAGGGTTCCGACATTTGAGACAATTCCCCCGTAAAAATCCGCAAAAGTTGAGCCCCCCAGGTTTGCCACTGCAGTGTTCGATAATTGCGCCAGTTTCAGCGCGTTACTGTTGTTCCCCGGCAATTCAGTGTCTGATGACGAGGCGGCTATCTTGTCCGGATCTGTGATCGCAACTCCCAGGTTCTTGATCGCGTCAGTGAGGGGACTTACAGAGAAGCTGTCGCCGCCCGCTACGCTGCCGGTCCCGTCTGCTATGGTGACCTGGATCCCGTCAAAACTTATAGGATTCCCTGAGGTATAGGCGCCTGTCGCGACAACCTTTCCTGTCTGACTGTCGGTTACGGAATAGTTTTGGGACGCGTCAAAGGTTATCGTATATTCATCAAGAGTCAGCTGCGAGGAATCTGTTATCGAAGCAGAGGTGATCTGTGCCCCGGCGGATTGGCTCTTTGTCGACAGTTGAAGCGGGTTGAAAAAATCATTTCCCGTGGTTCCGTCAAGTCCATAACCCGAGCTGTGTAACAGATTGACCTCTTTTGTTACGGACGCCACCATTTTCCGGAGTCCCATGAGGGGACCGGATTCCACTTCACTCTGTGCAGCCAGCAATCCTCCCAGTTGTCCTCTGGTGACATTCGATGTGATATCTGTGTTATCAAGAATAAGATCCTGGTTTCCGTCCGAATTTGTTTGCGTCGAAAGGGCGTTTGTTTTGTCCCCTTCAACGAGATTCCTCATGCCCACGGTGATGGTTAGTGAACCATTCTGGTCACCGTAATAAGAAAATTCGGTGAGGGACGCGAGTTGATTCAAAAGATTATCGCGCTGGTCTCTCAAATCATTTGCCTGACCGGAAGTACCTCCTGCCTCGATCTGAGTTATTTTTCCATTTAACGCCGCAATGTCTGTTGCAAGGATGTTTATCTGATCGACAGCGCCTTTGATATCGTTATTCGTCTGGTTATATGCGGCGGTTATCGAGCTTTCCATCTGTTTTGCCACATCTACGAAGGAAGCTGCCTTTTGGAGCAAGACGGTTCTCTGTGGCTGGCTCTCAGGATTTGTGGCCACGTCATTCCAAGCATTGAAAAAGTCTGTAAAAGATTTCGAAAGACCTGTGTCAGTCGAATCGCCGAAGACCTGTTCGACCTGGCTTAACAACTGGCTCAATGCAGACGACCTGCCCTGGTTTTGATTTTGCCCGATCAGTTGAGACTGGATAAAAGCGTCATAACTCCTCTTTATTCCTGAGACCGTGACACCCCCTCCCACCAAGGTGTTCCCGAAGGAAGTTGAGTTGGCAACATCGAGAATCACGTCCTGTTTGCTGAAACCGGGAGTGTTTACGTTGGCGATGTTATTGCTCGTTGTGGTGAGCGCAGCCTGGCTCGCGAAGAGTGCGGACTTGCCGATATCGAATAAGCCGAGGAGAGACAATTAGGCCTCCCTCGAGAAGGCTGCCCTTGAACTCCTTGTGCGGATGTCGAAGCCGCAGGCACTGAGGGTGTTTAGGGAGTTCTTCACAAAGTTCAGTGAACGGTCAATAAGAATTCTGTTAAACTGATTCAGCTCGTCTATTCCCTGGAGCAATGATTTCAACTGCAGTCTGAGCTGGTGAAAGGAGTCGTCTCCTGTTACCTTGTGCAGTCTCTCGAGGGTGACGCCGCCGTTCATCAGGTTCTCATCTGAAAACCTCCTGATGAGCCTCATCCGTTCCTCTTCAAGAAGTCTCAGCCTGAGGACGATGATGTCCTTTTCTTTGGAAAGGTTCTCCACCTCGCTGGCGTTCAGGTTGATGAGGCATCCCTTTTCTCTCTGGAGGAGGTCGAGAAACAGACGATAACCGCTTACCTGCTCCATAAGTATGCCTTTGATTGCGTCGGCAGTCTTCATATCTCCTTCAGAAGCTTCTGCGCTATCTTTAATGGATCGACAGTATACGTTCCGGACTCTATGGACGCTTTTATCGTATTGACCTTATCAGTCCTGACATCAGGCATCTGGTTGATCACTGCCATCAACTCTGCGGTCTTTTTGCCTTCGCCCGAGATCTCCACCTTGTCGGGAGGCCGGGTCTTTTCGACGGCAGGGGCCTGGTCCTTTTGAGCGGCCTTCGAGACATTCTTCACATCGAAATTGCCGCTACCACCCTCAGGTGGCTTATTGCCATAAATCTTCATTGCAACCTCCTTTAAGAGTTATTTCTTCTCTTATCGGAACTTCTCTGGAATTCTTTAATCTCATTGCTTAGCTAAAAACATAACGGGATCAATAAGTTCACCGTTATATCCCAGTTCGAAATGGAGATGGGGGCCCGTAGACCTCCCCGAGCTCCCGACCTGTGCTATGACCGTATTGGTGTCCACCGTGTCTCCCTCTTCCACGAGGTTGATCTTGTTGTGGGCATACTTGCTCACCAGGCCGTCTCCGTGGTCAATAATGACAATATTGCCGTATCCCTGCTGCTGGCCGCTGAAAAGGACGGTTCCGTCCTTTACGGGGTAGATATCGGTCCCGACGGGGGCTGCGATGTCAACACCATGGTGAAAACGCTTATCTCCGTATATGGGATGCTTGCGGAGGCCGAAGCGCGAACTAATGGTACCTTCAACGGGCAAATGAAGGGTTTCTGATTGATGGGGAAGAGGTTTTTTCGCTTCCTGCGTGCTTGTCCTGATAGGAAGCAGATTGATTTCGCGTTTGAGGCTTGTTCCTGGTCTCACCATTCGGAGTTCCCTGCTCCCATTCTTGTCTTCATGCTCTTCGGACTTCTGGATGCCCCTGGTCAGCCCCTTGACTAGCATCTCTTGCGTGCCGAGGCCCTTCTCTGCAAGAAGCCTCGCAAGCTCCATATCGAACATGCTCATATAGGTGTCTTTTTCGAGACTGTTGCTGCCACCCATTCCGGTTGTGGCCCGCATAGCCTTGATCATTTCATAGGCAAAGAGGGCCTCCATCTCCTTAGCAACAGCCCTGGCCGCGTCGGGATCGTTCCTTCCCTTTAAAACTTCAAGATTGCGGGAGTAATAGCCGGGCAACGCCTGGGGAAGATTCATTACATGATCTCCAGGTCAGCCTTGAGCGAGCCTGATGCCTTGAGGGACTGGAGGATCGACATAAGGTCACGAGGTGTAACACCCAGGGCATTGAGTGCCTTCACGATCTCTCCGAGCGTGACCCCTGAGACCTCCATGAGGGAGGCCTTCTCTTCCTTGACTTTAACGTCCTTGTCAGGAGTGACAACGGTCTTTGAAGATTCGGGCCCAAAGGCAGATGGCTGGGATACCTTGAAGTCCGTCTTCACCTCGATGGTGAGACTGCCATGGGCAATGGCGACGGGTGATATCCTGACTTTATCTCCGATCACAATGGTACCGGTCCTCTCGTTGATCACGACCCTCGCAGGGGCGTCAACCTGCACGTCGAGGGCTTCCACCGACGTTATGAGTTCAACAGTCCTGCCTTTGTATTCCGGAGGTATCTTCAAGCGCACTGCCGAGGGATCAATGGTTGAGGCGTATTCAAACCGGAATGACTCGTTAATCTTCTTCGCGATGGCCATTGATGTGGCGAAGTCTGGTTTGTGCAGGAAAATCTTTATTTCGCCTCCGTTACCGAGGACAAAGGGCAGGTCCTTCTCGACGATTGCACCCTCGGGGACTCTTCCGGCAGTCGGATGGTTTTTCTGCACCGTTGTGCCTCCACTTCCGCCTGTAAATCCCCCGATTGAGACAGCACCCTGTGCAAGGGCATAGATCTTGCCGTCGGTTCCCTTCAAGGGGGTAAGAAGAAGGGTTCCACCTTGGACGTTCTTTGCGTCACCGATGGTCGATACTAAGGCATCGATTTTGAGGCCCGGTTTTGGGAAGGCCGGCAGATTGGCGGTAACCATAACCGCGGCGGCATTCTTTGACTTTATGTCCTTGAAGTTTACAGTAATCCCCATTCTCTTGAGCATATTCGCTATGACCTGCATCGTGGCGTCGCCTTTGTCTCCGGCACCGTCGAGGCCGACAACGAGTCCGTATCCGATAAGTTGGTTTTCTCTCACCCCCTCAAAGTTTGCTATATCTTTGATCCTCTCAGCATAGCCGGGAAATGGAGGGTAAATAATGAGTATGAAGAGAACGAGGGGCGTAAAGAGGAGATATCTTCTTTTTTTCAGGCCCGCAACTCTTACCATTGAACTCCTCGCTTTCATCAGAGTGGAAACATCTTGTCGATGAGCCTGACCAGCCACCCGGGACTCTGTTTGTCCTGGATGATGCCATTTCCTACAAAATAGACTTCGGCATCAGCCACCTTGCTGCTCAATATGGTATTGTCCGACTCGATGTCGTCAACCCTTATCATCCCTCTCAGGACGAGTATCTGTTTTTCACTATTGATGGTGATCTCCTTTCTTGCTTCGAGCACAAGATTGTCGTTCGGCATCACTTCGACCACTTTTGCCGTTATCGTGCCGATAAGTTTGCCCTCGCGTGTCGTAGCTCCACTGCCCTTGAAGGCGTCTGCCATTTGGCCCTTAAAAGTCGGCGACAGTGTCTTGCCGGAGCCAAAGAAGTCAAAGCCCTTGATAGCCGGGGTCATCCCAAAGAACGTATCAACGCTTGCGTCGAGGCTAGATCCCTTGCTCGTTGAACTGTCTGCAGTCCCCGACCCGCTTATGTTTTCGACGACGTTAATTGTGACGAGGTCATTGAGCCGTCTCGCTTTGATATCCTCATAAAGACTCGCCGATTCACGCCAGAGTGAGTTGGTCGTGGGCTGTGTTTCCCTCTGTTCCTGGTACAGATATTTTGGCGGAGGCGGTGGGAGTTGAGGCGTCGCGCATGCAGAAAAAAGGAGACAAAAAATTGCTGTGCACAAAAGATAGACTTTGTCCGACCATGGTCCGCAGTCTGCATTCTGTTTTCTCGAGAATGTCTTCATATCAGAATCCCACCCTGACAGTATTCTCATCAACAAGCACGCCTGTTACGGTCTTTTTTGATGAGAGGTTTATAGCCTTGACATAATCTCCTACGCGGGTATTCTCTTTGAGCTCCCCTGCTGCAGTGATGTTTAAGCCGGGGGCCTCGGCCACGAGTATCACCTTGTGGCCCCTTTTCACTGTGCTCTTCTCGCTTATCATCGAATCATCCAAAGGCACGTTCGCTACGATTGAGCGGGTGAGGGACTTTCCGACGACAGCATCGGCATTGTTTAGGGCGCCTTTCGGTATGCGTGCAACGTCCATGAGGGTGACGTAGGTGTCATCCTTCTGGAGAACACTCTCTTTTCTGAAGGCCCTCCTGCTCAGGACGATCCAATCAAAGGCCCTGACATTGGCTGTCGCGGTTATTTCCCTGCCATTTCCGAATTCAAGTTTGAATACGGTCTTTCCGGGAGGTCCTTTCAGGACGACAATCGTTTGGGGTATCGATTCGGGCGTCTCGCTGTTGAGCGTAAGGTCGTTTATCTCAACTTCCGCCCAGGGATAATTGTGCTTGAGATATCCTTTGAGGAGACCGCTGATATCCTGTGCCCCGGCACAGACGCTTGTGACGATGGACAGGGAGGTGGCGACAACAAGGATGAAAGATACGACAGGAAAATGACATGCTCTGCTAAGACTCATACCCGGCTGGAGAGGGACCGACATGCTTTTTCTTTTCATCCTTCATCCTCACCGTTTGATGTTATTTGCCGTCTGGAGCATCTCATCGGCTGCCTGCACCGTCTTGGAGGCGATCTCATAACTCCTCTGGCTCATGATCATGTTCACCATCTCCTCGATGACATTCACATTGCTCATCTCGATGAACCCCTGAGAGATCGTGCCAAAGGCTTCAGTGCCCGGATTCCCCGTTGTTGCGTCGCCGGACGAAGCGGTGACGGTGTAAAGGTTCTTGCCGAGTGACTGAAGCCCGACGGGATTTATGAACCTGGCGATCTCAATCTGTCCGACCTCTGTGGGAGTAGTGCTGCCTGCCTGGACAACGCTGACCTTCCCATTTGATCCGACTGTTATACTTGTTGTGTTCGTTGGGATGGTGACTGAAGGCTCGATCGGATATCCATCCGATGTAACTACCTTGCCCTGGTTATCAAGCTTGAATGATCCGGCCCGTGTGTATCCCGTTGTGCCGTCGGGCATCAAGACCTGGAAGAACCCGTCTCCCTCGATGACGAGGTCAAGGTTGTTTCCGGTCTGGACGAAGTCACCTTGCTGGAAATTCCTCTGTACGGCAATGGGCTTGACTCCAAGACCGATCTGAATTCCCGAGGGAGTCTGGGTCCCTTCTGCTGATGTTGTGCCGGGCGTACTCAGGTTCTGGTACAACAACTCCTGAAAATCTGCTCTGCTCTTCTTGTAGCCCACCGTATTGGCATTCGCGAGGTTATTCGATATGACGTCAAGATTCAGCTTCTGTGCTTCCATTCCTGTTGTTGCAATGTAAAGTGATCTCATCGGTTATAACCTCCCCATGTCATTCGCCCTGGAAGCGGCGTCATCAAAGGTCTGGATCGCCTTCTGATATGTTTGGTAATCTCTGAGGGTGTCAATCATCTTCACCATCTCCTTTATGGGTTCTATATTCGATGTTTCCAAGTAGCCTTGCCTGACGGTGGCCTTCGATTTGCTCCCTGGTTCCGCTGTTGCGAACATACCGTCACCTCGCTTCGTAAGAAGCTCTCTCTTGGCGAAATCAACGATCTTTATGGTATCGACGGGGAGACTATCTACAGAAATCTCGCCGGTATCGGTTATTTCGATCTTTCCGTCCGGCAGGCGTATCGGTCCGTTATTCCCGAGGACTCTGACATCTGAGGACGTTGTGAGAAAACCCTCGCCGTTCCTCTTCAGATCGCCGCGCTTGGTATATCCGTTGCCTTCAAGGGCAATGAAGCCGCTGCCGTCAACGGCAAGATCGAGAGGAGCACCTGTCTTGATGAAGTTGCCTGTGGAAAGGTCTGTCTGGAAGGAGGAGAGTGTGCTCATGACCCTTCCGTCAGGCTTGGGGCTAAGGAAGTCCTGGGGGATGAGGTAATCCCGGAATGAGATACTGTCTTTCTTGTAGCCTGTCGTGTCTGCGTTGGAGATGTTTTGAGATATCAGTTCCATATGTGTCTGGTTGAGCATTGCACCGGAGAGGGCTATGTAGATTCCTTTGTACATGCTCGAGGTATATGCAAGCCGGATGCCAGTGAAAGGAATTGGCTAGCGGAGCAGGGTAAAGAAGCCGAAATCCTGTGGTTTACTGCGCATGCTTGTTGAGAGCGGCTCCTGAAGGCGCTCTCTTCAGGTTTATTGGAAGGAAAAAATTTCCCTTTGCGGTAAGTTTTACCTCAGGCCTTATGACCGTCGAGGTTCACGACGAGTTGCACTTCTCCTACGGGCATGTCAAGGATTGAGGCTATTTCGTCAATTTTCAGACCCCTTCGCTTCAGGGCGATGATCTCATGTTTGCGGTTCATGCTGTCAGAGGGAGTCTTGACTGACTCTGCCTGTTGTAAGAGTTTTTCGAGGATGGCTATCTTCTCATCCACTGAAGACTCGATCGCTTCGAGCACTTCAATCTTCTTCTCAAGTCTCCTGAAGATCAGGTCTGCAACGTCCTTCACCTCGGCAAGTTCGAGAGACAGGAGATTCTCCTCCTTATGCCTTTCTTTCTCCTTTGCCTTCAGAACCTTCTTGAGCATGTTAGACCTTGATGTCTATCTTGCCTGACTCTCTTTTTTCTTCCTTTTTTTGCTGCTTTGTCTTCTTCTTCTGGGAGAGGCTCGCGCTGTCATCCCTCCTCACAATCGGGACGAGGGGTATTCTCTTAGCAGGCTCTATCGGCACCCTTCACTCCTGAAAAGAGATCTTCTCGAGAATATAGGCATTCTTGAAAATGGTTGTGATCTCCCCGAACCTCTCTTCACTGATCCCAAGTGCTCTCCTCCAGACCTCTTCACCGAGATCAAGGTCGGCCATGGGGCCCCTGTAGCCGACGCCCAGTCTCACGCAGAGGGCGTCAGCGAGTGCGACTGTCGCACAGAGCGAGCTCTGATACTTGTCTTCAAAGGGCTTATCCTTTGCATCGCAGCTGTGGTGACTGAGAATCGCATCACAGAGTCTCTGCGGAAATCCCCATTTCTCCGCAACGAGATATCCTGCTTCGGCATGAGTGAAGCCGAAGATGTCCTTCTCAAGTGCTGAAAAAGGTACCCTTTCTTCGTGGACCCTCTGAACAAGTATTGAAAACCTCTCCGGCTGGCTGTTATTCATGATCACCTTACCGATATCATGCAAAAGGCCTGCCACAACCGCCTCCTCCTTTTTGAGAAAGGGGGACTCCGATGCCAGTATCCCCGCCGCAATCGAGACGCCGAGGCTGTGTTCCCACATTTTTTGCTCAAGGAGGCCGAATCTCTTGTAGACTTCGCGGGACGAAACAGCAAGCGTCATGGTCCGTATGCTGTTAAATCCCATGATGGCGATGGCCTGGGAGATAGTGTCAATATTCTGGCGACCGCCATAAAAAGAGGAATTGGCGACCTTTAGTATCCTTGCTGCCAGAGCCTGGTCGGCCATGATGGCCTTCTGGAGTTCATCGAGTGATGTATCCGGTGAATCAATGAGTTTCAAGATCTTTACGGCAACCATCGGCACCGCAGGGATCTCGGTAGCTCTCAGGACGGTGTCTCTCATGTCAAGCATTCCCCTCAAAGGACAAGAGAATTTTCTGGAAGGCGTCAAAGTTAAAGGGTTTTGTGAATATGGTGATCCTCTTTTTCCTGACGATGGCCTCGGTATCGCTGTCGATCAATGCCCCCGTGATGAGAACAAACCTCCTCTTTACCTCTGGGTCCAACTGGCTGAACATTGCAAAGATCTCAAGTCCGCTCAACCCCGGCATCCTAAGGTCACAAAAGACAACCCAGTACTTCCTGGAAGCGAACTTTTCCCGTGCATCGTCACCGGAGTATGAGACATCGGCCGCGAATCCCAATTGTTCAGCAAAGAGGCTGACGATCTCTGTTATGTCAGGTTCGTCGTCTATGATAAGAATCTTCTTCATGATCAGCGGGAGCACACAATGAATTGATTATACCACAGGGGCCTCAAGATCGAGGTCAGGTATGCGCTGCCGATGGGTAACGCCCCCTTAAGGTGCATCAAAGAAACGTTCAATTTCAGGCCGAGCACAACAGAACCGTCCAGCGATAGATGCTATTTGTTCGTCTATGAGCTCGAATTCGAGGAGGATCGCGTCATGCTCCTCTGTCCATATGCCGTCGTCCTCCAGTCGCGGGCTGAATCTTCGCGCGAGGACCTCTGCCAGTGACACAATCGAAAGGCCACATTTGCAGTCTGACGCCAGGGACGGCCTATGGTGAAAGCGTATCGTTTCGACAATCTCCACGGGCATGTCCGTATTCTGAGCAAACCATGCTCCCGCATCGGCATGGGTGCAGCCGAAGATCTCTTCTTCCCTGTCGAGCAAGTCGTCGGAGATTCCGATGTCGAGAAATTTTTTTGGGTTCATTCTGTAGAAGATGATCCTGCCGATGTCATGGAGGAGGCCTGAAAGGAAGCATTCACTCGGGTTCGTCATGCAAAGATTGTCCGAAATGGCCGCCGCAAGAAAGGCGACCTCATAGCTGTGGCTCCAGAGATTTCTGATATTGAAGGAATTACGGAAGGGGAATATGTCCATAACCGTCATGCCAAGGGCAACGGATTTAATTCGGTCATAGCCGAGGAACATTATTGCCTGTCTGATATCTCTCACATTGCCTGAGTGCCCGAAGAGCACCGAGTTTGCAGTACGGATAACACGCTCGGCAAACGCTTGATCATGGGAGATGAGACTGTAGAGGTCATCGGGAGAAGAGTTCTCATCCCTCGTGACAGAGAGAATTCTGCTTAACAAGCCTGGAATCGTTGAAAGGTCGCTCAGGCCCTTAATGAAACGTCTTACGTCTCCCGACTCCATTCCGTCTCCAGATGTTCTTTGTGACCCTTCCCCTTCTCCTCTGCATGGGGACGAGGCTGAGCGGATGTGACGGATGAAAACGCTTCATATCCGATAAATGCTTCGTCATAAGAAGATATGCGCGACGCCTTCCGCCGTCCGCGGCCCGAGAAGCGGTTTTGTATGTTTCTTGCGAGCAGTACGATCGTTTTCATATCTGTCTTATCGGCTGGAAGGTGAGAAACTTTAATGATTACCGCTGACTCCATCGAGGGATGCGGGAAGAAGCCGGTTTTCTTTAATGCATCCGATTCTGCTATAATGCAACTACAAAGAGAAAGCTCTTCCAAAAAACTCTGACGAGGAGACCCTTGTGAGATTTGTCCTGTCGGTTCATATCGCGGCAATAAGTACGGCCCTCTTCTTGGCTTCCTGTGTTCCTCAGGCCCTGAAGGTCCAAAGGGAGGAACCGGGGCCGCCCCCTGCAGCGTATTATGAATACGTGCTTGGCTACGACGCCGAACTGACGGGCGACTGGGAAGGCGCGTTGAACCATTACCAGGAAGCGTTAAAGGTCGATCCTGAATCCTCATACCTTAAGACACAGATGGGGTATATCTATTTACGGACAGGCAGGTCCCAGGAGGCGACAAGGCTGGCCGAGGAGGTCACGAAGGCAAACCCCGGATATGTACCCGCCCTTCTGCTCCTTGCGCAGCTCTACAACGGCCAGCAGAAAACCGACGAAGCGATCGCTCTTTATGAAAGAGTTGTTGCCCTCGATCCGGACCAGACCGACGCCCCTCTCTTCCTCGGAGTCCTCTATGCCTCTAAGCAGAGATACGATGATTCGATTAAGGTTCTTGAAGGACTGATCAGGAGATCCCCTGAAAACTCAATGGCGTTCTATTACCTCGGAGCGGTCTATTTTGATCAGAAAGACTATGACAAGGCAGAGGAGTCCTTCAAGAAGGTCATAGAATTGAGGCCGAATTTCTCCGGCGCCTATTACAATCTCGGCATTATCAGCGAAATGCGGGGCGACCTTGACCAGGCAGAGGCGCATTATAAGAAGGCCACGGAGCTCAACCCGCACGATATGCGTGCGAAGGAGAGGCTGAGTGCGATCTATATAAAGCAGCAGAATCTCGACAAGGCTGTAGAACAGCTCGAACATCTGAGCGGTAGTGACCCTGCGAACATCGATGTCCATATGAGGCTGGCGCTGCTTTACCTTGACGACAAACAGTATGACCGGGCAGTCGAGGAGTTCAGGATCGTTATCGAGGCAAAGCCGAAAGACCCTTCCCCGAGGTATTACCTTGCCCTCACCTTCGAAGAGATGGAGAAGTACCGGGAAGCCGTCGAAGAACTGAAGAAGGTCCTTTCGATAGACCCGAAGAATATCAACGCCTTTCTCCATCTCGGACTCGTCTATTCGAAGCTCAAGCAATACGATGATGCGATCCGTGTCTATGAAGAGGTGTTGTCTTTTGACAGGGGGAGGCCCGAAGTATTCCTCTATCTCGGCATAAGCTATATGCAGCAAAAGGATTACCGCAAGGCAGAGGACGTTCTCGAGGAAGGGATAGGGCTTTTCAAGGATTACGACGACCTTGTCTTTAACCTTGCCGTCCTTTTTGACAAGACCGACAGGTACGATGAGATGGTCTCCACTCTCAGAAGGGTCATAGCAATGAACCCCAAGCATGCTGATGCCCTGAATTACCTCGGCTACAGCTTTGCCGACAGAGGGACCAATCTTGAGGAGGCCCTCTCCCTTATCACAAGGGCCCTCGAAGAGAAGCCTGACAGCGGCTATATCCTGGACAGTCTCGGATGGGTATATTTCAAGATGGGAAGATACGCCGATGCGATCCTTCAGCTGAAGAAGGCTACGGAAAGCGTCAAGGACGATCCTGTTATTTATGAACATCTGGGAGACGTATATCTCGCTGAGGGAAACAAGGATGAGGCACTTAAGGCCTGGGAGAAGTCGGTAGAGTTTAGTGAGAAGGAAGAAGGATTGAAGGAACGGGTCGAAGAGAAGATCAGAAAACTGGGACCCCAAGAGGCCCGGTGAAGCCAGCGGCAATCCCCTGTCAGAAATGCTCACCATCCATGCCCCGGCAAAGATAAACTGGCTTTTGAACGTGGCAGGCAAACGGGATGACGGCTATCATGATATCGTCAGCCTCATGCAGTGCGTCACCCTCAATGACACCCTTACTATCGAGGATTCCGATGACCTTGAGGTCGTCGCCGATTCGGACATCCCTCTCCGGGACAATCTTGTTTATAAAGCCGCTCTTCTCATGAAGGCGGGGAGGGGAGCAGGCTTCGGGGCGAAGATAACGCTGAAAAAGGAGATACCCATGGCAGCGGGTCTCGGGGGAGGGAGCAGCGATGCTGCACGTACGCTTGTCGCGTTAAATCATTTTTGGAACGTAAATCTGACACTCCGGGAACTCGCCGGATTGGGGGAGATGCTTGGCTCGGACGTCCCTTTCTTCCTGTATGGTCCTGTCGCTGTCGTTGAGGGGAGGGGGGAGATCGTGACTCCCGTCACCCTGGGTGCTTCTTACGCCCTGGTACTCGCGAGGCCGCCGATAGAGGTTTCGACAGCCTGGGCTTACTCACAGGTGGAGAACAATACTGGGTCCGGCAAGGTGTTGACAAAGGGAGACAATAATATTAAACTGTTCTGTCAAGCTCTTGAAACGAGGGATTTCTCGCTGCTTTCTTCCTTGCGAAGGAACGACCTCGAGAGCCTTGTTGAGAAGAGACACCCGGTCATCGGAGAGATCAAAGGGCAACTGACGATAGAGGGTGCGGTTTTTTCAGCGATGAGCGGGAGCGGCCCGACAGTATTCGGCCTGTTCCCTTCACGTGAGGAGGCAGAGAGAGCCCTTCCGAAACTGTCACCGAACTGGTGCAGGGTTGTCGAAACCGTGGCGAGCGGCGGGTAATCGTTCATGAGCGAGAAGCCCTGAAAGCCTGAGTAGCTCTGAGTCGTTCTCTCATTCGTATTGCGGTGCAAGATATTGGGGCGTCGACAAATGGCAAGTCAGGAGATTTTGGATCTCCCAATTGGGGGTTCGAGTCCTCCCGCCCCAGCCATGAAAGACCGGTGTTTGGTATTCATGATTCATCGGCGGGAAAAGGCAGGGGTCCCTAAGAAGCAGACGATGCCTGAATCATGAGGTGCTGAGCGCTTTTCGAAATCTTTGGAGGTGTGATGCCACAGGGCATAAAGATCATCAGCGGAAATAGTCATCCTGTGCTGTCAGGGGAGGTTGGTCACTGCCTCGGTATACCCTTATGTGAGGCAACCATCACGAGCTTCAGTGACGGTGAGTTCATGGTCCAGATCAACGAGAACGTAAGGGGATCGGACGCATTTGTCATCCAGCCGACCTGTCCGCCTGTCAATGATAACATCATGGAGTTGCTCCTTATCATCGACGCCTTGAAGAGGGCCTCAGCAGGCAGGATAACTGCTGTGGTCCCTTACTACGGCTACGGACGGCAGGACAGAAAGGTCCAGCCGAGGGTCCCCATATCGTCCAAGCTCGTTGCCGACCTTATAACTGCAGCGGGAGCGAACCGCGTGCTGGCAGTAGACCTTCACGCCGGACAGATCCAGGGGTTCTTCAATATCCCCGTTGATCATCTCTACGCTTCTACGGTCCTCGTGGATTATATCAGGAAGAGAAACCTGAATAACCTCGTCATTGTCTCTCCCGATGCAGGAGGCGTTGAGAGGGCCCGGTCCTTTGCCCGCAAACTCCAGTGCTCGCTGGCAATTATCGATAAGAGGAGGGAGATGGCGAACGTATCGCAGGTGATGAACGTCATCGGTGACGTGAAAGGCCGTGATGCCCTCATACTCGACGATATGATCGACACCGCAGGCACGACGACTCAGGCTGCTCAGGCATTACGGGATCAGGGTGCGAGCAGGGTCTATGCCGCCTCAACGCATGCTGTCCTGTCCGGACCGGCGATCAAGAGGATCAACGATTCGGCGCTGGAAGAGGTCATCGTCACTAACACCATCCCCCTTGACAATAAGAAGGAGGAATGCAAGAAACTCACCGTGCTGAGCATCGCTTTTTTACTTGCCGACGCAATCAAGCGGATACATGAGGAGTCTTCAATAAGTTCACTGTTCGAATAGTCCGGGTTTTTGAGAGGAGGAAGTATGGAAAAGATCACGCTGAATGCAGAAAAGAGGGATGCAACGGGAAAAGGCGTTGCACGATCATTGAGAAGGGAAGGCATTGTCCCCGGTGTCCTTTACCGGGGCGGCACTTCCACGCCGATAAAAATAGACGGGAAGGAGCTTACACGATTCATACGGACGACTGCAGGCGAGCAGGTCATGGTGAACCTGCAGTTCTCCGACGGTGAGAGCAGGCTCGCCCTCATGAAGGACTACCAGATTGACCCCCTGAGAGGCGAACTCCTCCATTCGGACTTCTTTGAGGTCTCGCTCACGGAAGAAGTCCGGGTCACCGTTCATGTGACGGCGACGGGTGAACCGATCGCGGTGAAGCGGGACGGAGCAATCCTCCAGTATGGGGTGAGGGAGATAGAAATCCAGTGCCTCCCCGACAAGATCCCTGGCCGTATAGAAGTCGACGTTTCTGGCCTTGAAACGGGAAAATCTATCCATGTGGGAGATCTGGCCCTTGGTGAGGGTATCAAGATCTTGACTGATCAGGGAGAACTGATAGCGAATGTGATCGCGCCTGCTGTCCAGGAAGAGGCTGCGCCTGCCGCAGCTGCCCCGGAAGTTGCAGAACCTGAAGTTATCAAGAAGGGGAAGAAGGAAGAGGCCGCTGGAGAGAAGGCTTAATTGTGGATCATTGCAGGTCTCGGTAATCCCGGGCCGCGCTATGCAGGGACGAGACACAACGTCGGTTTTTTGGTAGTGGATGAGATCTCCTCGCGCTGCGGTATAGACGTTAAAACAAGAGGGGCATACAACGTGGGAAAGGGCTCCATGGGGGACAAGGACATTATCCTCCTGGAGCCTTTGACGTTTATGAACAGAAGCGGCCTTGCTGTCCGGGATATCATGAAGCGATATCATGTGCTTCCGGAGAATCTGATCGTGATACAGGATGATATTGACATGGAGATAGGAAAACTGAAGATCAGAAAACGCGGGTCATCAGGAGGTCATAGAGGCGTAGAATCGATCATAGAGACTATAGGCACGAGAGATTTTGCGAGGGTCAAGATTGGTGTGGGAAGGGAAGCAGGAGTGTCCGTCGAAGACTACGTCCTGAGAAAATTCAAGAAAGACGATATCCCTTTGATTCGAGGGGCTATTGTCAGAGCCGCCGACGCTGTTGAGGCAATCGTGAAAGAAGGTATCGAGAAGGCCATGAACTGGTTCAATAGGTAGGCTTTCCCCTCAATCTTCAGAAGATAGGAAACTGCTGAAAGAGAAACATCGCTCTCGTCCAAGGAGCGTCTGAATGAAAAGGGTTCCTTTTTTTTGACAGGGGCAGCAGGTGATGATACACTGAGGATATACCGAGGGCTGGAGGATGGGCTCCAAGGAATTACATGGAATAGTTTTTGTGTTATCGCTGTTGTTCTTCTCGGCTCCATTTGTTTCGGCAGCTGAACATCGGGGCTCCACGACGTCTCGATACGCCGCTCCCCAACATGATAATCTTATCAGAAAGGCTCAAGCTGAGGGAAAGGTACGCATTATTGTCGGCTTTAAGATGTTGTTTATCCCTGAGGGCAAACATGCTACGACGGAAACAAGGGATGAGCAGCGCTTGCGGATTTCCCGGATGCAAGAGGCTTTACTCGCATCAATCAATATTCCGGACGCGAGCAGTATCAAGAGATTCAGGCATATCCCTTTTATGGCAATAAGAACAGATGAGGCTTCGTTGCGCAGGGTAATCGGCAATCCGATAGTTAGTACCATAGAAGAAGACGTGCCTGGCAGATCTGTGATCTCTCAGTACAACATTACTCTCATCGGCGCGCAAAGTGGAGAGGCCAATGAATTTACCGGTGCCGGTCAGACAATCGCAATTTTGGATTCCGGTATTGACCAGACACATCCCTTCATGAGCGGAAAGATTGTGAGCGAGGCATGTTTTTCCACGAATGACCCTACCGATGGGATAACGAGCTTCTGCCCTAACGGCCTGACGTCTCAGACAGGAAGCGGCGCGGGAGTTAATTGCCCGACATCGCTGTTTCCTCTTGACTGCTCACATGGAACGCATGTGGCAGGGATTGCCGCGGGCAAGGAACTGACATTAATCGATGGAAGCATGGTAAGAGGGGTTGCGCCCGGTTCTAGTATCATGGACATTCAGGTATTTTCGAAAGTTGCAAACGCCGCTTTATGCTCACAGGTTGGGAGCGCTTCGCCTTGCGTCATGACTTTTCTCAGCGACATGTTAAGCGCTCTCGATTATGTGAACAATCTTACAGGCACGTATGCTATATCCTCGGTAAACATAAGTGCAGCGGGTAGCGAGTCCCCAACAAGTTGCGATGCGGCAAGCCCTTCATTCAAGGCAGCGGTTGATCAACTCCGTGCATTCGGAATAGCCACGGTAATTGCGTCCGGAAATGACGGGAGTCCCGGCGGGCTTTCATTTCCGTCATGTATTTCATCCGCGGTTAGTATCGGGGCGACTGAATACTATGGAGATATAAATAACGGTCTGCCCGAGCAAGTGGCGCCGTATTCGAATAGCGCCTCATTCCTCTCACTTCTTGCACCGGGCGGCTGTCTCGATAACCTTACCTCATGCGGTATTCTGTCATCTGTGCCGGTCGAAGTGGGGGCCTGGGCCTACACAGCTGGCACTTCTGCGTCTGCCCCTCATGTGGCCGGGGCATGGGCCCTTCTCAAACAGAAGAAGCCCTCGGCGTCTGTTGATGAGATATTAGCCACGCTCCAACGGACTGGTCAAGGCGTTTACGATCAGAAGAATAGTTTGATAAAACCGAGGATACAGGTTGATGCTGCACTGGCTGCGCTGGCCGTTGACAATTGTGTCGCGATATTGTCGGATAGTCTCTTCTTGCATGCTCCAATCCTGCTCTATAACGGTCAGGCCTACTGGGCCGATTTCCAATATACTCAAGGTCTGGATTTCAGAATAGTCGGTGCCGGGGCCGTAGCAGATGCGAGCCCGCACATCAGCTGCACTCCTTCTACCTTATCAAGTGATTTAGAGCTTCATGTGCCGGAACTCATCTATAAGGGAGTTTCATACCATACTGACTTTCACTACGAGGGGGGCTTGATATTCACATTGACAGGAGCAGGCACAAACTAAGAAAAAAGAAAGCGGCAATAAACCTCAACGACAAGGTGAAGCGGCATAAGTCATGCCAGGCTCCTTACGTTGCCTGTCTGGCGTTTTCGACCATGAGCTTTGTAATCGACTTTGCAAAGGCAACAGGATCTTTTGGTTTCGAGCCTTCCATCAATAACGCCTGATCGTAGAGGAGTCCGATGTATTCGCGGAGGAGGGGGCTCTCCCGATCTTTCTCAAAAAGTCCCTTCATCGATTCGAAGACGGGATGGGACGGGTTGATTTCGAGGATCTTCTTCATCGCAGGCACATCCTGTCCCATGGCCCTCATAAGCCTTTCCATGTTGGCGTCCGGCGCCCCCTCGTCGGACACCAGACAGCAAGCGGAATCCTTCAGTCTTCCCGACAGTCTCACGTCTTTGACTTCCTCCTTGAGCGCATCCTTGATGAGTTCAATGAGTTTCTCATATTTCTTCCTCGCCTGGTCTTTATCTTTTGATGTATCAAGACTGATTTCACCTTTCACGACGGACTTGAACTTCTTCCCTTTGTATTCGAACCCAGAGAAGATGAAATCATCGATCTCATCAAGCATGATCAGAACATCGTAATCCTTTTCGGAGAAGGTTTCGAGATAGGGCGACTTCAGGACTTCATCACGCGATGCGCCGGTGATGTAATAGATCTCTTCCTGCCCTTCTTTCATGGAGTCAATGTAGCTCTGGAGAGTAGTATACGAATCCGGTCCTGTCTTTGCAGACGAGAAGAGGAGGAGATCCGCCACCTGTTCCCTTCTCGAAAAATCATAGTGGATGCCCTCTTTCAGGACCCTTCCGAACTCCTTATGAAATGTGAGATAGCTCTCATATTCGCCTTTTTTCATCTCACCCAGGGTATCGAGGACCTTCTTCGTGATGTTCTTTTTGATGATCTCGACCTGACGGTTGTTCTGGAGGATTTCCCTCGAGACATTAAGCGGGAGGTCCGAGGAATCCACAACACCCCGTATGAACCTCAGATAAAGCGGTAGCAGCGCCTCGCAATGTTCCATGATCTGGACTCTCTTCACGTAGAGGGTCGGGCCGATCTTAAATTCCTTGTAAAAGATGTCAAAAGGCGCCCGCGAAGGAATAAAGAGGAGAGCAGTGAATTCCGAGGTCCCTTCTGCTTTATAATGGATAACCTTGGCAGGGCCGGAAAAATCATGGGAGATGTGGCGGTAGAATTCATGGTACTCTTCTGGCGAGACCTCGGCCTTATCTTTCAGCCAGATGGCCTTTCTCGAATTCAGGGTTTCTTCTTCTTTTACCGCAACCTTCTGACCCTTGGCGATCTCGGACTCTCTTTCCCGTTCTACCTCCATGACGATGGGATGTTCAATGAAGTCGGAGTATTTCCTGACGATTCGCCGTATCTCCCATTCGTCAAGATACTTTTTTTCGTCCTCCTTGAGGTGGAGAATGACATCCGTTCCCTTCCCGTCTTTTTCGACCTCTTCCACGGTAAAGGAACCGTCCGCCGTTGATTCCCATTTTACGGCCCTCTTCGTCTGGATTCCCGCCTTCCGCGAGATGACAGTGATCCTGTCTGCCACCATGAAGGATGAGTAGAAACCGACTCCGAACTGGCCGATCAATTCGGGGTTATTCTTGATCTCCTTGCTCTGGAGGGCCATGAGAAATTCCTTTGTTCCGGAATGGGCGATCGTTCCGAGTGCTTCAACCGCCTCTTCCCTGGTCATGCCGATTCCGTTGTCCCTTACCGTGAGAGTGCCGGCTTTTCTGTCGGGAATTAGGCAGATCTTCCACTCGCCATCCTTTTCGAGGATGTCGCTGTTCGTGAGGGATTCATATCGCGCCTTGTCTATCGCATCCGAGGCATTCGAGATAAGCTCTCGCAGGAAGACCTCTTTATGGGAATAGAGGGAATGGATCATGAGATCAAGGAGTTCTTTGACCTCTGTCCTGAATTCTAGAGTCTGTACCGTCATCGTCTCACCTCAAGCAGTGTAGTGTCGGCCGCTCCTGAGCGTCCAGAAATTATATATACTACTCTATAGGCCAATGTCAAGGATTACGGAGATATTGATACACTCTGAAAAGCCGCAGAGAAATTGCGCTGACGGTCTCATAAATGCTAGAATAGCAAAATATCCAGCCGACTGAAGGAGATGCCTATGGTGGAATACAGAATACCCGTTGGCCTGACGTTTGATGACGTTTTGCTCCTGCCTTCAAAGTCCGATATTTTGCCGAAGGATGTGGACATAAGCACACAACTGACGAAATCCATAAAGATCAATATTCCTCTCCTCAGTTCTGCCATGGATACCGTTACGGAGGCAGCCCTGGCCATAGCAATGGCACGAGAAGGAGGCATCGGCATCGTGCACAGGGCGATGTCGCCCCATCGGCAGGCTACAGAGATTGATAAGGTCAAG
>DASRZP010000041.1 GCA_035686305.1 Thermodesulfovibrionales bacterium
CTATTTATATTTCTTGAATGACTTTCGGTTACTTTGGGTGCTTGTGGCTTCTCAGCGAACTTCTCTTGTGAGTCTCTTAACTTTTGAGCCTTCCACTTCTCATATTCTTCTTTGTTATTGAATTCTGGCATATACCTATGCCTCCATATCTTCTCATCGTCCGGTTAAGTCGCAAACTTTAGCCTTTTACCCTTCTCAATGGCTGTGAGTGTCTTTTTCACATCTCCCTTCGATCTGCCGGGCTTCATACAGACAGCCCGGCAAATGTCACGATTACTTGCGCCGTCGCGTTAGCTCGATCTTGTTCTTACTTTCTGCTTCTTCTCTACCAGTTCCATCGCGGCCTTCATCGCCTGCATACACTCCCTATAAGTGAAACCCTTCTTCGTGGATTCGAGCACGGGATCAAGAATCGTCTGTTCAATTGCTTCAGCCGCTTTCGCGTTTTTGCACATCTTCAGCATTGGATTCATTACGCTGGCAAAGGCTTTCATTGCTTTCGGCTCTTCTCCCTGTTTAACCATGATCTCATCAATCGCTTCACACTTCTGCCTAACCCTTGAGAGGATATTCGCCGCTACCATGCTGTGAAGTACCTTCTTGTTAACGTCTATACAGACGCCCTCTTTACTACAAAACCTGCTATTCATAAACGTCTCCTTTTATTGTGCACTTTTTGTGTCAGTTCACATTCGTAAAGATCGGGAAAACGCATTCCCGACGTGATGAAAGTTTCCACACATTGTGGAAATAATATATGGGGAAACCCGCTCTGTGAGCCGTTCTACGGCACTAAACGGAAGAATACGGAAAAGGTTCCGGTTCGTCTGGATAGCCCTTACAAGGCATGGGTCACAGGTTCGATCCCTGTTCCGCCTACCATCAGGAATCAAGAGGCTTGCCATTCTATGGCTGCCTCTTTTTTTGTTCCTGAAGGATCGTCGCTGGAGGACGCCCGTTCACGGAACTCCCGGATATTCGCCACCATCTGTTCTCGTGTCTCTGCCCGGAATGCCTTGTCCCTGAGCGGCTTCATGTCTGAGATGCCTTTTGTGTACCAGGCAAAGAATTTGCGGAAGAGTATCGTACCGACCCTCTCTCCGTAGAAGTCCGTACACAGGTCGAGATGTCTTACCATGGTCTCGGCGATCTCCCCGATGTCAGGCCTTTCCGGCGCCACGCGCCGCTCAAGATATTCCTCTGTTTCTCTAAAGATCCACGGGTTGCCGAGTGCTCCCCGGGCTATGGCCACGCCGTCACAGGCTGTTTCCCTGAACATCCTCTCAACGAGGAGAGGCGAAAAAGCGTCCCCGCTCGCTATGACGGGTATCTTCAGGGCCTCCTTTACCTCTCTGATTACCCCGTAATCCACCCTCCCGCTGTATCTCTGGGACCTCGTCCTGCCATGGATGAAGAGGGCGCTGATCCCCGCATCCTGGGCATAAAGCGCGACGTCCCTCGCATTGATCGATGTCTCATCCCAGCCTGTCCGTATCTTGACTGTTACAGGCGCATCAGAATTGTCAACAATAACCTTCAGCAAATCCCTCAATCTGGCCGGATCTTTCAGGAGGCCAGCGCCCTTCCCCTTTCCCGTCACTTTGCTCGCCGGGCAGGCGGCATTAAAATCTATCATATCGAAGCGGTACGTCCTGACAATATCGAGTGCTCTCTTAATAACATCAGGGGCGTTCCCCAAGAGTTGTATTCCGAGAGGTCTGTCCGAAGGTGCCGTGGCAAGCATCCTCTCTGTGTTTCTGTTCCGATAGACAAGGGCACGGGCGCTTATCATTTCAACAAATGCTAAACCGCAGCCGAAAGAACGACTTATGAGTCGGAAGGGAAGGTCCGTTATCCCCGCCATCGGCGCAAGGATGAGGGGGGAGACTGCAAGACTCCCTAACTTAACCGGCAGGGCCATCTTTAGATATCCCTATTATCGAAAACATTCTCTTCGATATCAGTCTCACTTTTTCCCACGGGAGAAGGTATTCTTCCTCTCCCCCCTTGTAGTATATAATTTCCTGTTTCCCTTTGAGAACCATCACCAACAAGGTCAAATATGAAGTGAAGGTCGGCAAGAATGTGCCCTGCCGGAGAAAAATCCCGAATGAAATGTAAGCCTTTTCTGGTATACTAATGAAGAAGATATTACAGAAGCACTGAACCCGCAAAGGTCAGAAGCGAAATGGAAAGATTTATTCTCCTTTTCGTTGGGAGTTTCTTCATATTGGACGGCAGTCACCGTGCGGGGGTTCGAGGCGGGGGGACATGGTGAGGAAAAACCGAGGAGGACCCTATGAAGACATGCAGAGATTGTGTATATTTCCTGGCTCACAGAGTCACCGGGTATAATTGCGGTTATCTCCTCAAAAGAGTGGCAAGCTGCAATGTCGTCTGCGGACATTTCAACCATACCGAATCGTACCGGACAATTGCGAGCAGTGAGGAGTTCACCTTTCATGAAGAAGAGCGCTTCCTGTCCGGAGGTGAGGGGTATTCGGAGAGAATAGGCCGGATTTCAGGAGCCCCTTTTCAGCCCGATGTTTCCTCAGCCAGCCCCCCGGGCCTTCGGTGCAGGATTAGAGAATTGATCGGCCGATATCGGGATAAGAACCGCAAAAGGTATTTTTGGCTCAAAGACCTGTTTGAAGGGCGTAAAAGGGATAGCGAAACACGTCGCAGGAGGGAAAGGCGGAATCATTGATTCCTGCATAACGAGGGGTCTTCGTACCTTTCCCCCAATCTGTCATTCCCACCGTCAGGAGTCCTATCTGCCGAGAAGTATCGACCCCTTTGTGAAGAACGTGCCGGCAATTGATGCGGTCATAAGGCAGGCGAGCGTTGCCGCAAGAAGGGCCCTGAATCCGACATTCGAAATGTCTTTCGTCCTCTTCGGGACAAGAGCTGCGGTGCCACCCACAAAAATCGCGAGAGAGGCAAAATGGGCAAAACCGTTGAGGGCATAGGCGGCGAGGACCGCTGAGCGCTCGTATCTCAGACCGCCGGAAGAGAGGAGCGCGGCAAGGTCCTGATAGGACTTCACTTCCGTCAGCACGGCCCTCTCGCCAATGAGTTTTGATACCTCGAAAGCGTCCGGAGACGGAACGCCTATGGCGAGGACGAAGGGATAAAAGAGATACCCCAGGAGACCCTTTAAGGACCAGTCGACCTGAAGGCCGGTCAGGCTGTTCAGTCTGAGGCCGATTCCGGAGAGCAGAGAATCGACCAATGCCACAAGGCCAAGGAATGCCAGAAGAAGGGCCATGATCCCCGTCACCATCTTCACCCCTTCGCCTGCACCGTTGATAATCGCCTCCATGGCAGATGATTCCTTTTCATAGTGAGGCTCTATGTTGAGCCCAAGAGTTTCGGGTCTTTCGGTCTCGGGCATAATGATCTTCGACATCACGATCGCCCCTATGGCCGAGAGGATAGAAGACGAGACGAGATGGCCTGCTATCGCCGGGAAAGGCCCCTGAAGAAGGAAGACGTACAGGGCCAGGACACTCGATGCTGTTGTGGACATCCCTGCCGCAAGTATGGTGCAGAACTCAGACCGCGTCATCCTCCCGAGGTAGGGGAGTATGGTCATGTTGGCTTCGACGCCCACAAAGATATTGCTCGACACGCTGAGAGACTCGGCCCCGCTGATTCCCATCAGTCTTGAGAAGACCTTCGAAAAGACCTTGATAATCCTCGGCATCACGCCCACGTTGTAGAGTAATGTCATGAGACTCGCAAAGAATATGATCGCCGGCAGGGCCTGGAAGGCAAGGAAAAAACCGAGGGACTCCTCTCCCATCTCGTTCTTCGTCCCCGGGGGAAGAGCGAGCCTGCCAAAGAGGAACCTCGTGCCTGCCGTTGCATTGTCGAGGACCCTCACCACCGCATCATTCACCAAAAGGAAAAGCCGTGAGCCGGCCGGTATGACGAATATGAAGAGTGCGAAGATGAGTTGAAGGAGCGTCCCCCAGATGATGACCCTCCAGTGTATCACCTTCCTGTTCTGAGAGAGCATCCAGGCAAGAGCCATGAGAACAAATATCCCGCCAAAGCTCACGAAGTTGTACACTCTTTGCAGCTCCCTTAGCCCAAATTCTTGATCCGTCTTCTCTTCGGCGTCGACATCCGCTTCTTAGCAAGAGCATAGCCCTTGGTGATTATTCCGACCACACAGTCCTCATAACGATCCGTCCTGAAGAGGCGTTTACGGTCCGCATGAGCGGACAGGCCAATAACCCCGACTCTTGCCTACAAACCGGACATCGACCCAGAAGTTTATAGGCCTGCTACACCCGGCGCTTGAATATACATAAATCCCGTCTCATTTTCAAGCAAGAGATGGCCCCTTAAGGGACGCCCGGGAGTATGACGCACCGGACGGGTATCTTGACTTACCCGGCAGATCTGCATATTATGGTAGAGGATGATTTTGAAGAAGAACAGCAGCCCTGAATCCGGGAAAGACCCCCTCTCATCGGTAGAAACTCCTCACGCCCCCTCCGATATGATGAAAGCCCTCATGGAGAGCATCCCCGATGCC
Organism: Thermodesulfovibrionales bacterium; assembly: GCA_035686305.1. Lineage (NCBI taxonomy): Bacteria > Pseudomonadati > Nitrospirota > Thermodesulfovibrionia > Thermodesulfovibrionales > Thermodesulfovibrionales bacterium. Next base: position 4,547 of record DASRZP010000041.1, read on the forward strand.
ATCTATTTCAAAGACCTCCAGGGCAATTTTGTCTTCGTCAGCAATGCATGTGCTGCCTATGCGAATGTCCCCGCCAGCGATATGATCGGCAAGAGGGAGACAGACTTCTTGTCCCCTGACCAGACCGAAGAGCTTCTTCTAGAGGAAAAGAAGATCATCGAAACGGGAGAACCTCTCAAGGATAAGATTGAACGAAAAGTCTCTCCCCAGGGCTCGGAAATCTGGTTTTCGGTCACCAAAGCTCCCTGGACAAATAGTCAGGGAGAGGTAATTGGCATTATCGGCATATACCGGGAGGTCACGGAAAGGATCGAAAAGGAACGACATGTTCTCGACATGCTCAGCATCGCCACCCATGATATCAGGGGCCCTCTCATTGCAATCGCAAGTACCGTGAAACTCCTCATTCGAGGCGCCTTTGGTATGATCGACGAAAGCGTTAAAGTCACCCTTTCCGATATCTCATCCAGACTAAATCACCTTGAGAAGATTCTCAGTGAATACCTCTGTAAGTCCTCTCTCATGAACGTGAAAAAAACGGACAGGGAGTACTTTGATCTCCGCCAGGACATCATCGATCCGATCCTTGATGAATATTCATCCGAAATAGAAGAAAACAGGATCCAGATAGACAATCGCCTCGGAGCAATCCCGGGCAACAGGATTATCATAAAGGCAAATGCCCATTGGATCAGGATTGTCTACAGGAACATTATTCGCAACGCGATTAAATACGCTGCTTCGGGATACATCGCCTTCGGTTTCGAAGACAAGGGTGACCACTACAGACTGAATGTCTTTAACAGCGGCCCGCCCATTCCGGAAGAGAATCGGACGAAGATATTTGAACAGTATGAGAGTAAGGACAGCACGGGCCTTGGCCTTGCGATCAGCCGGAATCTTATTCTCAAACATGGCGGAGACATGTGGCATGAGAATACCTGGGACAACCATCCTAATTTCATCTTCACCATTCCGAAATGACCTTGTTGTTGCAAGCAAGGGAAGGCACGGATCGAAACCCGGAAGACAGAACCAGACAAGAACGCATTGACGAGGCATAATGGCAGAGGACATGCACAGTGATTTGAGAGGGGCACTCGGAGCATCCTGGGGACTGACCGGGGTCTTTTTGCTCCTCGGCAGTGCCGTGTATCGGCTTTCCGTCATCGCAGCCGCCGCCTTTTCCTTCGAGCTCCTTTGGTACCATTGGTCGACCATGGTGCTCTTTGCCCTGTTCATGGCTTACGCCGAGGGCTACCGGGGATTCCAGCAGAGATTTTCTCCCCGGGTCGCCGCAAGAGCACGATATCTCAAGAACCACCCCAGGCTTTCCCATATCGTATTCGCACCCTTCTTTTGCATGGGCTTTTTCCATGCGACAAGGAGGAGAAGGATCACATCATTTTCAGTGACGACGGCTATTATTATTTTGATTGTGCTTGTTCGCCTTTTACCCCAGCCCTGGCGGGGCATCATCGATCTGGGGGTAGTCATCGGTCTGCTATGGGGTCTCATCTCTCTCGCAATATTCAGCTTTCTGGCCTTCACTTCGGACAGCTTTGATTATTCACCGGAAGTTCCCGAAGAGGGAAGAGGATGAACAATTCGACAGGAAGAAAGGAGAGGCGATCAGCCCCTGACAGAAGGCTGAAACCCTCGACGTTAAGCAAGCATTCTCTCCGCAACGGCCAGAGAAAAGCGGTCAGGAGAAAGTCCGATAGGAGAAGGCATATGTACGTGGACGTGTACGGCACCCGCCTCTGGATAACGCTTCTCTTGCTCATGGTCCTCAGTCTGACGGACGGTTACCTGACACTTCTCTTGATAGACAATGGCTTGGTGTATGAGGCAAATCCCATTATGGCCGCCTATGCAGATTTCGGCAGCCTATCCTTTATTGCGATGAAGACCCTGATGACCACGGCATCGATCCTTCTCTTATGCCTTTTTCATAGCTTCCCTGCTGCAAGGATTTCTCTGTTTCTTTCTATCGTGATGTACACTCTCGTCATCGCCTTTGAGCTTCAGATTCTCTACAGACACTCTCTCTCATGGTGAGAAGCTATCCTTTTTGTCTGTTGCGGACCCGGATCGTGGAGGCCGTTGCCGATCTGTATGAGGCGCGGGGTCAAAAGAAGAGCTGAAACATGAGGAAGGTCAAGGACGCTCCTATGATGCCTCCAAGGACAACTTCCCAGACCGTATGAATTCCAAGGCTGACCCTGCTCGCTGCCACGGCAGAGGCGAGGAAGAAGGCGATGAGGGAAACGGCCGTACTCGTTGTTAAATAGATGACCACGATCCATGCCGAAAAGGCGAGAGCGGCGTGGCCGCTCGGGATCCCTCCCCTGAGGGGGGCTCCTTTCCCGAAATAGGCCTTTGTTATGACAACAGTGATGAGCACAAGAACACATGACGCAAGGGCTATTTCCTCGGCAGAGTGTTTCGCTATATGAAACTCTTCCCGGAAAGACCTGAAGATCGCCGGTGAAAGTATTATGTAGCCTATCATCGCAGCACCGAAGGCGGTTATGAGAACGGCGCCCGCCGCAACATCCTTTGCCACTCTTGCCTTCTCATGATGTTCAGGACAGACGAAATCAACGACGGTTTCGATGGCAGTATTAAAGAGCTCAGCAATGAGCACCGCAATGGCGGCGAGGGCAATAATGAGAAAATCAGTCGATGATATGCCGAGGCCGAAACTCAGGAGGAGAACCGCTGCCGATGAATAGAAGTGGTACCTTACATGCCGCTGGGTCTTTGCCGCGTAGAGTATACCCTCGATCGCAAAATTAGCGCTTCTTATCCATTGTCTTAAGGGCATGGTGCAGATTGATCTCCTTTTTCCTCATTTTCCGCTCCTCGTAATCGCTCCTTTCATGGTCGTAACCCAGGAGATGGAGAAGGCCGTGGATGAGAAGACGCCGGACCTCTTCCTGAAACGTATTACCATACCGTGAGGCCTGTCTTTGTGCGGCATGGAGGTTTATGACAACGTCACCGAGGAGCGCCGGCGGACAGGGCGCGGCAACCATGGCCTTCTTGCCTCTCTCTCTTCCCTGCCTCATTCTCCTCTCCAGGACCTTTCCTTCCTGCTGAGGGAATGAGAGGACGTCGGTGGTCCTGTCAATCCCCCGTGAAGAATTATTGAGCCTTCTCATGCGTGCGTCACTGACGAGGAGGATACTGATTTCAGCCCCCTCAAGGTTGAGTGATCTAAGAAGCTTGAGCGAGTCCCTTCTTATCCTGCAAAGATCTATCGGTATCAGCCTTTGGCGGTTCCTTATCAAAACCATCATGCCCATGGGGGGTAAGGTGCGCCTCCCCCCCTACCCCCCTTTCACTCTCCCTCGGCGGGCTTTTCTTCCCTTCCGCTCTGAAATTAAACCCGGGGTAGTCAATCCTCCGATGAAGGATACCGGTGAGGATATAGGAGAAATGCTTCTTTATCGCCGATATGTCCTTTAACGTCAATTCACATTCATCGAGCTGCCCTTCAAGGAATATGTGGTTGATGATCCGCTCAACGAGGTCCGATACCCTCGCCGGCGTGGGATCGGTAAGAACGCGAGAAGCTGCCTCAACAGCATCGGCCATCATCACAAGAGCGGCAACCCTCGTCTGCGGTTTTGGACCGGGATACCGGTAATCGTCTTCCGACGGCCCGTGGCCGGCCTCATGCCTGTGCAGGTCATGAACCCTGTGCGCGTCAGTCCTGTAAGTCTCATACTGGTCCTTTGCCTTCCGGTAAAAAAAGGTTATCAGCCCGTTACCGTGGTGCTGCTGAATGATGTCAATGATCGATCCGGGCAACTTGTACTGCCGCGCAAGCTCGACACCTTCTTTGACATGGGATACGATGGTTATACTGCTGAGGTGCGGCGTGAGTCTCTCGTGTTTACTGACCCCGCCGCCCTGATTCTCGACGAAGTAGTCGGGCATCTTGATCTTGCCGATATCATGATAGTATGCGCTCACCTTCGCCAGGAGGGGATTTACGCCGACCGCCTCTGCCGCCGACTCCACAAGGGTCCCCACAATAACACTGTGGTGGTACGTCCCAGGGGCCGATATGATCAGGTTCTTCATGAGCGGCTGATTCAGGTCAAGGAGTTCAAGAAGGCTTATGTCCGTCGTGACGGTGAAGATATGCTCCAGGATCGGGAGCATCACCGAGACGATTGCCGTGATGCTGATCACCGTCGAGAGGGCGAACACGATAGCCGACACGGCCTTCGCCATGAACAATTCTCCCTGGAAGAGAAGGAGTATGGTCGCCGTCACCATGTTTGCCACACCTGCATAGAGCCCGCCCCTGAGGAGCGCAGACCTCTTCTTGCATCTTATGACGCTGAAGGCAGCCGTTAGACTCCCCACAAAGGCATAGACCGGAAAGATGGTGTCACGAAGCCAGAGGCCGGAAAGGAGACTGACAATAAAGGAGAAGACTATTGCCGTATGGAAATCGAAGAGGAGGGTCACGAGCATCGCCCCTGCAGCGATCGGCAAACCGAAGACAGTCCCTTCAACGGCAAGAGACCCAACACCTTTTGACAGGTTGAGCAGGACGTAGTGAAAAATCCTTCCGCCCACTACGGTACACACGATCATCACACCCAGCAGGACGAGCATGCCGTGCTTCTTCATATACTGGGGCTTGTACCGCAGAATGTCACGGTAAAGGATCACGAGGAGAAGACAGGCGACGAAGAATCCCCCTGTGAGAGATTCAATCCCCACGTGACCACGACCCTGAATGGCAACAGCAGAGAGCAAACCGAAGATGACAAGGATTGCGTATTTCCTTGTTTCCCGGTTTTCAGTCTGCTCTCGGATTATCTGTGTCCCGTTTTTCGTACCTTTCATATGCCTTCACGATCTTCTGGACGAGTTTGTGCCGCACGACATCCAGTTCAGAAAAATACACAAACTGTATGCCCTCGATCCCCTTCAGAATGGTCTCAACCTCGATAAGGCCGGAGACTTTGCCGGACGGCAGGTCTATCTGCGTCTTATCTCCCGTCACTACCGTTTTCGAATTGAAGCCGAGCCTCGTAAGATACATCTTCATCTGCTCTGACGTGGTATTCTGTGCTTCATCGAGGATAATAAAAGACTCATTGAGCGTCCTCCCCCTCATAAAGGCAAGGGGAGCTATCTCGATAACCCCTCGTTCAATGAGTTTCCCTGCCTTCTCGGCATCGAGCATATCAAAGAGGGCGTCGTAGAGGGGCCGCAGATAAGGGTTCACCTTTTCGTATATGTCGCCGGGAAGGAAGCCCAGTTTCTCTCCTGCCTCCACCGCAGGCCTGGCAAGGACTATCCTGCTGACCTCCTTTTTCAGGAGGGCATTGATCGCCATTGCCATGGCAAGATAGGTCTTTCCGGTGCCGGCCGGACCGATGCCGATGACGATATCATTTGCCTTGATCGCCTCGATGTACTGCCTCTGGACCTCCGTTTTCGGGATAATAAACCGCTTCTTCGAGGCGACGGGTATGTTATTCATAAGCAGGTGTCTGAGGGATACATCAACGCCCGAGGAGATGGACCGCAGGGCGTACAGGATATCCTCTGGCCTGAGGCTGAACCCTTCTGTGTTCAGAGTACGCAGCTCGTTGATAATGTCCCCGGCCTTTTCAGTCTTTTCCTCATCACCCTGGAGGAATATCTTATTTCCCCTCGTGCTTATCGTGATACCGAGAGACTCCTCGATCACCTTGAGGTTTTTGCTGAAACTGCCGGAAAGGAGCGGAACTTCCCTTTCAGGATCAAGCTCTATCTGTGAAGTAACCGTGATAGCTCCTCTTATGACTTCGTCGTGACAAAGGCCTTCAACCCTTCGGTCTTCTTCAGCTTCACTGCGAGCACTTCGGCCTCTTTCCTCTGACTGAACTCACCGACCGTAACCTTGAAGAGGTGCTTGCCTTTCAGCGTGACCTTCCTGATATCAGCCTTATACTCTTTATCTGCAAGTCTGTTCTTGACCGTGTCCGCCTCTTTGCGGCTCTTGAACGCCCCTACCTGAACAGTGTACAAGACAGCATCATCCCCGGTCCCATCCTCCTTGGCCTTGTTCGATGATCCCGCCGCCTCCGAGGGCACCCTTTTCTCCCTCATGGTCTGCTCGACGGTCTCGGTCTTCTGCGCTTTCTCGTTGCTCACGATCATATTCGCCGACCTCTGTTCCTGAGCCGGCGCCCCGCTCAGAGCGACTGCTGAAGGGTTTTCCTTACTTCCCATCTGTTCAGGAGCAACGAGTGCGGTCTCGACAGTCCGCGCTTCTCCTGAAAGAGGACGATTGTCACTCCCGCCGGCCTTCGCCTGTATGGTCTGCTCAATGACCGGTTGAGGGGCTGCCGAAGGGGTATTCCTGCCGACAAGATACCCCAACGTGAACCCTCCTGCCGCCGCTGTCACCGTAATAACAATAAGAAAAAGCCTGCCTAAAAGTCCGGCAGTCACGGAAATAAGCCCCCATTCATAAAATAAGCATAGCATCTCCATATGAGAAAAATCTATATCCGACAGACACTGCAGAACAGTATGAATCCATGATTTTTTCCAGGCTTGAAAAGGCGGACGTGAGCATGAGGGGGGTCGATCTCGGCAGGTGAAAATTCGTGATGAGAGCGTCAACGACCTTGAATTCATAGCCGGGATAGATAAATATGTCGGTATATCCGCACACTCTCTGCCGCCACTCCTCTTCACGGGAATCACTGTCCGCCCTTGTAAATACCCCGCTACAATAACCCTCTATAGCCCGCGTCGTAGTTGTCCCCACAGCTATGACCCTTTTGCCCGATCGTTTAACCCCGGTTATGGTATCGATGAGACTGCGGTCGAATTCGACGTATTCGGCCTCCATAACGTGTTGTCTGACCGTCTCGGCCTTGACCGGTTTGAAAGTCCCCGTACCCACATGAAGCGTAAGGAAGCGAACCTCGACTCCCTTTTCTTCAAGACTGGCGATCAATTCCCCCGTGAAGTGAAGTCCCGCAGTCGGCGCTGCTATGGAGCCAACCTCATCAGCATAGACCGTCTGGTACCATTCCCTGTCTTCTTCGGTGGGGTTTCTCTTGATATAGGGCGGCAGCGGCATCTGTCCCGCGTTCCAGATCGCCCTGAAAAGAGGGTCGCCGCTCATCTCAAACCTCATAATCTTCCCGTCAACGACCTCACCTGAAAGTTCATGGGATAACCTGAGCATCCCCGAGTACCGGCCCTTTGATAATACTTCCCAGAGGCCGGGTTCAAGCTCTCTCACAAGGAGGATATCGAGCTTTCCGCCCGTCCTCTTGGTACCTCTCATTCTCGCGGGGAAGACCTTGGTACTATTCAGGAGGAGGAGATCACCCGCAGAGACAAATTCAGGAAGGTCGGAGAATCTTCGGTGTTCGATGCTCCCGTCATCCCTGCGAAGGATCAGCAGTCTGCATCCATCTCTTGTGCTGCTTGGCTGGAGGGCGATGAGAGAATCGGGAAGGTCAAAATCAAAATCAGTCACCTTCATAGTGTTGGATTTCAGTACCGGGATAGAAATACGATAGGATCTCCCTGTAACTCTTGCCGTCCTTTGCCATCTGGAGGGCGCTCCACTGGCAGAGACCAACGCCGTGCCCATAGCCCTTTCCTTCAAAGATGACGGAATCACCGTTCATCGTCATGTGGAAGTCGGTGCTCGGCAATCGGGACCAGCCGAGGAGTTTCCGGAACTGAGTCGCCTTCATGGTTATCCTGCCCGACTGGGACTCAATGGAAAGGTCCCTCACCCTTCCCGTGGTAGTAAGGGAGGTCACCGATATTTCTTTTATCCCCGTTAGATTCAGGGCCTTATCGATCTCTTGAAACGGGATCTTTCTCTCCCACAGCCAATAGGGGGACTGCTCGCACTTCGTCTCAATAGGCTTCAGATAAGGAAAGCTCTTTCCAAAGACCTCCTTAGGGTCTTCCGTCATGCCGCCGGACGTGGAGTGGTAGAATGCCTCAATCGGTTTGCCGTCATAGGTGATGATCTCGCCCGCAGTCTCTTTAACGGCATAGGCGACCTGTATCTGGGCATTGTTGCCCTTATAGACCTGATGTAATACCGAAGATGTGATGTGGTATTTCGAGCTCCCGCTCGCGTTCATTCTGTAAGCCGCATAGGTCCGTGCGATAACAGCCTGCGCCTTCAGCGCCTCCATCTCCCAGTTGGTGCCGACCTCGGAAGCCACGACACTCTCCACGTACTCTTCGAGGAGAAGCTCATTCACAATATAAAGACCCTTGTCGCCTTTCCAGACCTCAATGTTCCCGGTATAGTGCATTCCATTCATGAGGAGGTCCCCTTTCCTGCTCCCGAGGCGTATGATCTTTTCATCCTTATCGGGAACAACGGCGTGGGTCTCATCAAGGACGAGCACCTTTATCTTTGGTGTCGAATTCTCAGCATGACCTCGAGAGGGCATGCCGAGTACGCACGGGAACAGGGTCAGGCAGGCTACAATAAAAAAAAGCCGGCAAGGGGAAAAGCGTCTTCTCCTCTTCACGGCCCTCCTCGTGGTCTGTTCCACAGGCTTCCCGTTACGGACCTGAGATGCTGCAGCGGGGCTTTCTTCCATGTTCTCCTTCACCGCCTTCCCAGCAACCATAGGAGGAACGTGATGATGACGCTCAGGAGTATGCTCGTCACAACCGGAAAATAGAGGGTGAAGTTTTTCTTCTGGATAATAATGTCTCCCGGAAGTCTGCCGAGCCATGATATCCTGCCTGACAGAAGGAGCAACCCGCCAAGTGCAGCAGAAATGATGCCCACAAGAATAAGGACCTTCCCTATATGCTGGATTCCATCAGCCATGGCTTTTCCTTCCGGCCCTCTCTGCCACGGAGTAGACGCACCCGCAATACTTTTGGCGGTAAAGACCGAGTTCCCGGGAGAGCGGAATACTTTCGCGGTATCCAACCCTGAAATCCTCGAGGTAAAAGGGAAGAGCATACCGTTTCCCCAACTCTTTTCCCATCTCGGCGATAGCATCGAACTGCTGGTAAGGACTGACGAGGAGAGACGTGGTGAACCCGTCAAGATTCATCTTCCTGGCAGCCTTTGCAGTCTCCTCCAGCCTCATCGCGTAGCAGCGGAGGCAGCGATTGTCGCCGGGACCGCCGATCCTTCCGAGAAAATCTTCAAACCCGTAATGCTCTTCATACTCGATGTCGAGGCCCCAGAATTTCTCAAGACTCCCGAGCGAATTCAGTCTCTCCTCATACTCGGGAAGGGGATATATATTAGGATTGAACCAGAAACCCTTCACATCGATCCCCCTTTTCAGGAGGCTCTTCATCGGATAGAGCGCACAATTTGAGCAGCACATGTGCATTAAGAGCCTCATGGACTATTGTACCAGAAATGCGAGAGACAATGATGCCGGTTCGGCGGTTATGATATACTTCAATCATTCACGCTATGGATATCCACCACCTCAAGGTCTTCGCATCGGTCTTCAGAAACAGGAGCTTTTCACGGGCCTCGGAAGAACTCCACCTTACGCAACCCACAGTCAGCGACCATATCAGAACTCTCGAAGAGGAGCTTACCTGCAGCCTCTTTGACCGGCTCGGCAGGACGATCATACCGACGAGGGAGGCAGAGCTTCTCTACAGCCATGCCGTCGAAATTATCGAAAAGGCCGCCGCGTTGAAGGAAGTCATCGGAGAATATAAGAAGGAAGTTCAGGGGGAACTCGTTCTCGGCGCAAGTTCTATCCCCGGCACCTATCTCCTACCGGGCATCATGGCCGAGTTCAAGAAGCGCCATCCTGCCGTCTCTTTTCAGATCATCGTATCAGATTCAAAATGGATCGTGGAGAAGGTATCAGGTCATGAACTGCTCATGGGAGTCGTCGGGGCAAGATTGAGCAACAACCGGATACAGTACACTCCATGGATAGATGACGAACTCGTCGCAGTCGCCCACCCTTCGCTGACAAAGACCTTCTCTATGCCTCTGAAGGATCTCATAAAGTTTCCGATGGTAGTGAGGGAAGAGGGATCGGGGACGAGAAGGGAGGTCGAGAGGATTCTTGACGGCAGGGGCATCCCTCGGGAGGAGGTCAAGATCGCAGGCATCTTTGGATCGACAGACGCGATCAAACAAGCGGTTAAGACAGGGCTTGGCATTTCGATCGTATCAAGACTTTCTGTAACCGATGAACTGAGCCGCGGGATACTGAAGGAAATAAGGATTAAGGATACCTCAATGAGACGTCATTTCTACATTATCACCCACAGGAAACGGACTTTACCCCTGGCCTACACGCTCCTGTTGCAGTACATCAAGACCGGCTCGCAGTCTCTGTGATCCCGGGCTTGCGGCTGTTGCTCACGTGCGTTTGCCGCCTGCAGCTTGAAGCAAGTGACAGATCGGTTTCCTGAGACAGTATCGCGCATCTCACAAATCACTGGAACTTTCATTCTTTTTGTGATACCTTTTATTTATAAAATATAAAAATCGATTCGCGCTCTTCGTTTTGCCGATGGCAGACGCCGTTTCTGAGACAGAGGAAACAGGAGGCCCGGGGTCTCTCTTATGGCAAGGAGAAATCTATGTACTATATCGGTCTTGACGCAGGATCTGTCAGCGTAAAAGTCGTCCTCCTCGACGGTGAGGGAGTGCGGCTTGAGGGCCATTACGAAAGGCACAAAGGGCACCCTCTCACGGTTGCTCTTGAACTCCTCAAGAAGGTGACCGGGTGCGGTAACCCCTCGCTTCCCGGAAACTTCTCCCTATCCGTCACAGGCTCAGCAGGCAGACTGATAGCGTCAGTCCTCGGCACAGGGTTTACGAATGAAGTCGTTGCCCAGGCATTTTCAGCAAGAAAAAGGTATCCTCACATCAGGACCATATTCGAACTCGGCGGCGAGGACTCGAAACTCATTCTTCTTGGAGAAGAAGGGATAAGGGATTTTTCGATGAATTCCGTCTGCGCAGCCGGCACGGGGTCCTTCCTCGACCAGCAGGCAGAACGTCTCATACTCTCTCTTGACGAGTTCAGCAGGCTGGCCACCCTGGCCGAAAGCCCCTCGCGTGTGGCGGGCAGATGCAGCGTCTTTGCAAAGTCGGACATGATACATCTTCAGCAGATAGCAACGCCCCTTGAAAACATCGTTGCCGGCCTCTGCTTTGCCGTGGCACGGAATTTCAAAGGCTCCATCGTGAGGGGAAGGGTCCTGGAAGAACCGGTGGCCTTCCATGGAGGCGTTGCCGCTAATACGGGGATGGTCAGGGCCTTCCGCGAGGTCTTTCAGTTCAGAGAATTCTTTGTCCCTGAGGACCATGCCTTTATGGGCGCCATCGGCGCCGCCTTGAAAGACAGGGAAGAGGGTACCGTAAACGGATTTGATTTGGAGGCCCTGAGGGAATTCATCGAATCGTCCCGTTACTCTGAACAGGGGCATCTCCCACTCATAACAACCGGTGATGACTTTCTTGAAAGACATATGAAGCAGAAGGATGAGGACGTCCCATCGCCTCCTGCCCACAACCGCATGCCAAGGATCAAAGCCTACCTCGGGATTGATATCGGCTCGATAAGCACCAACCTGGCTCTCATCGATGAGAAGGGCTCTCTCCTCGCCAAGCGATACCTGATGACAGCGGGCAGGCCGATAGACGCGGTAAGGCAGGGCCTGTCAGAAATCGCTGACGAAATAGGCGAAAGGGTCGAAATCGCGGGTGTCGGGACAACGGGTTCCGGAAGGTATATGATCGCCGATTACGTGGGCGCCGATATCGTGAAGAACGAAATAACCGCCCAGGCCAGGGCCGCTGCCTTTATTGATAGGAGCGTGGATACGGTATTCGAGATCGGCGGGCAGGACTCGAAGTACATAGCGCTCAGGGACGGCGTGATCATGGACTTCGAGATGAACAAGGCCTGCGCCGCCGGCACCGGCTCGTTCATCGAAGAGCAGGCGGAAAAGCTCAATGTCCCGGTGAAAGAGGAATTTGCCCGGTGCGCCTTTTCTGCGGAGAACCCCTGCAGACTTGGAGAGCGATGTACGGTCTTCATGGAGAACTCACTCGTGGCAAACCTCCAGAAGGGCGCCGACAGGAATGCCCTCCTTGCAGGCCTCGCCTATTCCATTGTCCAGAACTATATCAATAAGGTCGTTGCGGGCAGGCCCATCGGGAAGAACATCTTTTTCCAGGGAGGGGTCGCCTTCAACAAATCGATTGTGGCTGCCTTTGAAAAATATCTCGGTAAGAAGATAACCGTTCCTCCCCATCACGACGTCACAGGCGCAATCGGCATGGCCATGATAGCGATGGAACATATGAAAGAGCGCGAAGCGCTCACTGCAGCGGGTGAAGAGATGAGCGGAAAAGACTCGAATCACTTTAGCGGCCACCCGCCGCGCATGACGACCTTTAAGGGTTTTGAACTCTCGCAACGCCCCTATGATGTTTCTTCCTTCGAATGCAGGGGATGTTCCAACGTCTGTGAGATTAACAGGGTGAAAATCGCCGGGGAAGAGGGCCATCTCTTTTATGGGGGCAGATGTGAAAAGTATGATGTCAGGAGAAAGCGGGAGGCCTCGGCTGTCCCTGACCTCTTCGCCTTCAGGGAGGAGCGGCTCTGGAAGGAACAGAACGACCGGAAAGCGCTGTTTGTGAGGCATGGAGAGCAAAAGGGAAAGAACGCACGTCGAAAGATAGGTATTCCCTATGTCTTCTTCTTCCATGACTATCTGCCCTTCTGGACGACCCTCCTCTGGAAATTGGGCTTCGACGTGGAAGTGTCTCCAAAAACCGACAGGGAAATAATCCGTCTCGGTATCGAGGGCATCCTTGCCGACACCTGTTTTCCCGTGAAGGTGGCCCATGGCCATATCCGGCATCTCGCTGAGAAAGGCATCGGGACCCTCTTCATCCCGAGCTTTATCAACATGAACGCCGGGCATGAGGAATTTGAGAGAGGGTTCGCCTGTCCCCTGACCCAGACCATTCCCTATGCTGCAAGGGTGGCCCATCGGGATGCGACAATCATAGCGCCCGTTGTTAACCTCCAGGCAGACAGGAAGTCTTTTGTTAACGAGCTCACAAAGTCTTTTGAACCCTTCGGCGTCAAGAGGGCGCAAATGTCCGAGGCGATGAGGTCGGCAGAGAAGACACAGGAGGAGTTCTTTCGGTCTGTGAGGGAGAAGGGCTCGGAAGTCCTTTCGACCTTGAAAGAGAGGGCCATCGTGATCGTTGGGAGGCCTTACAACGCCTTTGATGGGGGCATGAACCTCACCATACCAAAAAAATTGGCTGATCTCGGCGTGCTCTCGGTGCCGATGGATTTCCTGCCCCTCGAAGGATTGAGCATACAAGACAGATGGTCGAACATGTACTGGAGATCGGGCCAGAGGATACTCAAGGCTGCGCGGTTTATCAGCGAGAACCCCAACCTGTTCCCGATCTTTATCGGCAACTTCTCCTGCGGACCCGATTCTTTCATCCAGAAGTATTTTGAAGAGGAGATGAAGGACAAGCCCTTCCTCCACATCGAGATCGATGAGCATAGCGCCGATGCCGGGGCGATAACAAGGTGCGAGGCCTTCCTTGACAGCATCAGGAACCGAATGTCGGTATGTCCGTCGACGGCTCATGCGGAGGAGAGGGATAACGAAAGCGCCGGCGCAGGAGAAAACCCTCCGTCTGACGGCTTAAGGCCCGCCTCCTTCACCTTCGCCAGCCGTCGGGCAAGAAGGAGCATATTCATCCCCCGAATGTCCGACCACGCCTTCGCTATTGCAGCAGCCTTCGAAGGATGCGGTATTCCCGCTGAGGTGCTACCTGAATCCGACAGAGAATCGGTCGATATCGGAAGGAGACATGTCTCAGGCAAGGAATGTTTCCCCTGCACGGTTACGACAGGAGATATGCTCAAAAAGGTATTCTCCTCCGATTTCAGGGAAGATGAATCGGCCTTCTTCATGCCGTCGGGCTCAGGACCCTGCAGGTTCGGCCAGTACAATGTCTTCCACCGCATGGTGCTTGACGATCTTGGATACCGGAATGTCCCGATATTCTCTCCGAATCAGGACGTAGGGTTTTACCGTGAACTCGGGATGGTGGGCAAAGGCTATCCTCTCAAGATATGGAGGGGCGTAGTAGCCATTGAGCTCCTGAACAAGTCTCTTCATGAAACGAGGCCCTATGAGAAAGAAAAGGGGTCGGCCGACCAATTGCATGCTAAACACTTAGAGGGAATCTATCGTTCCCTGAAAGGCGCTGACGGAAGGATTGAGACGGCCCTTGAGAAGATGAGACGTGACTTTGAAGACCTTCCGAAGGTGAAAGGCAAGAGGCCGCTCATCGGAATTGTGGGAGAGATCTTTGTCAGAAGCCACACATTCTCGAATGAAAACCTCATCAGAAAGATCGAGGCCCTCGGTGGTGAGGCATGGCTCGCCCCCGTGGAAGAATGGATCTACTATGTGAATCATATGGGCCTGAGAAAGGCATTGATAAAAAAAGACGGGTCTGCTATTATTGACTTTCTTCTGAAGACCTTTCTTCAGAGGAGGATAGAACACCGGTTCGGGAGATACTCCAGAGGCTTCCTGAAGACACTGAAGGAGCCGGACACAAGAGAGATCCTGAAGAAGGCTTCGCCTTATCTCCATGACTCCTTTGAAGGCGAGGCGATCCTCAGCATCGGAAAGAGTATCGATCTCATCGAGAGAGGGATCTCTGGTATAATAAACGCCATGCCCTTTGGCTGTATGCCAGGAACGATCGTCACCACGCTCATGCGCGGGGTCAGCAGGGACTATGGAGTGCCGTGCATAAGTATTCCCTATGACGGTTCTGAATCGTCGGCGACCGAGATACAGATCGAGGCATTCATGAACCAGGCGGCTGTGTACAGCCGGTCAAGAAGCGGTTAGGGCGGGACCTGAGCTTCAGCCATGGTTATTCCGATGTATAAGGAGGTGAGTGTGTGGGAAGTGTTGTAAAATGGCGCAAGAAGAAGATGAGCAAGCACAAGCACAAGAAACTGCTCAGAAAAACAAAACATCAGAGAAGAAGCAAGTAAGTGAGAGAAGTTGGTCTTCTTTACTGGATCTGAACATATATCATTAGGGAATGAGGGATTATGAAAGAAAAGCCCGGTCTCATAGAGAAGGAACTCGAAACCCTGACCCAGAGGATTGAGGGAATTTCTGCTGTACGGAAAGAGCTCGACGAGCTCAAGCTCGAAATAAAAGGATTAAAGCTTTTTCTCGGTAGGGTGCACCCGGATTTTAAGAGTCAATTCCCCGAGATCATGAAGAAGATTAAGGGCTAGTCAAATCTGCTCACTCTCATGCCGATGAAGGGCATGGAGCTTATGTAGTCGTACAAGAACACCTTTTTCACGATACCCCCCTTTCTCTTCCTGCCGCTCGCATGGATAAGATAGAGGCCTGTCTGTTCTTTCTTGATGATACCGAGATGGCCTACAATCTCTTCCATCACCCTCTTTTCAGGTGATTTGATAAAGAAGACGATATCTCCGCTTCTGAAGCCGGCAGCATTTTTCGGTTCTTTCAGGAGAGAAAGGACCTCTTCCTTTGAGAGCATCTCAACCTTTTCCCTTCCCCGTGCTCCCCGCACGTTTGTTACCGCTCCGATCTCTCCGGTAATCTCCTTGCCCCATTTACCACTGTCGATCATGTCTTCACCATATTCGAACCTGTCTTCATAGTTCGTCACGACGTCGCCATCAAGAACGCCCCTTCCCCGAAAACGCTTATCAAGGGCGATCGCGACGGCGTCTTCAGGTTTTTGGCTCAGTGCAAGCTCAAGGGCCCTGAAACTGAGGTACATGCAGTCGACACGCTCATCGGCAATGATGACCTTTTTCGTGACGTACTCACCGTCAGGGTCAGGATCATAGGGAGTTTCCACAAACTTTTCGGCCCATAAGGCGATCCTTTCGCCGAGGGACAGACGTGACATGTCCTTCAGATAGGCCTGTATGTCAGCTGCAACAAAGGCAGAGGCATGGGAGGAGATGAGAAGGATCGTATATGAAAAACTAAGAAGAGTGACGGCTCGCAGAAGCGGTCTTACGAGACAAGCACGAATAATGGCCATGATCTATTCTATCAGTATCCTGGCACAAAAGAGAATACCGACGGCAACTGGACAACTATCCTGACGTTGCAAACTACGGTAAGGCAAGCACATCCTATGTTCAGCAGTTGGAAGAACAGACTTGAACGACTTTGCTCGTATTTCGTTGCCGTTCTTCGTGAAATGAAGCGTCCGCACCCGTGAGTGTCCGAACCCGGAGGGTGAGTTTCACGGGTGCAGCGGAATGAACTTAGAACGGCAGAAATCGGGCTTCCGAAGTGAAAGTGTGTTCTTCCAACTGAATCTGCAGGTTCAGAAGTATCGTATCTGGAAGCCTTTCAAGTCGCCCTGATAGTCTTCCCATCTTACATGAACACCGTCGACCCTTGCGCCGGGAGGGCCTGCCTGGCAACGGGTCACGGCCTCTTCAATGAGCTTCTTGTCACCTTCGAAAACCGCCTCGACGCTGCCGTCATAGAGATTCTTCGCCCATCCCCTGAGTCCCAGCTGATTTGCCAGATCACGGGTAAAGGCACGGTAAGATACGCCCTGAACTCTTCCGGTAATATAGAGATGCGCCCGCGCCAGATTCATACGATGATTATATCAAACAGGATGCCCTGTGACTCCTGCGAGTGGGCCTGTCAGAACTCTCGCATGCCTCTTCAGGTCTCGGCGTAGCCTTCTGTGATCTCTGTCCTTACAAGGGTGAGGATTGCCGAATGAGGCACGATAAGGTATTTCTTACTTTCAAACTCGATCTCTATGGCAGCGTCTTTGAGGAAGATTGCATAATCCCCTTCCGCTGCCTGAAGGGGGACATATTTCAGCTCGGGTCTCTTCTTTGAGGACCACGGTTCTTCGATGACAACGTTGGGGTCGTGAACAGGATATCCCGGTCCGACCCTAACGACGTATCCGGCAGAAACCTTCTCTTTCTCCTTGACAGTCGGGGGGAGGTAGAGCCCTGCACCTGTCGTCTTCTCCATCCTCTCATCAGGGTCCAGGAGAACCCTGTCACCGACGATGATAAGATTTTTCTTTGCCTTCATGGAGATATTGTAAACTATTTGTTCCTCTTTTTGTCCTGCCAGAAGAGCTCTGGCAATGGCCCATTTTTTCGGTTATCATATCACAGAGGGATTTTATGGCAAAGGTCTATTTCTCATCGGCACGACCAGGAAAATGGCGGTATGAGGAGAGCATGCCGGGAAAACTTGAGAGGCTCCTGAAGGAGGCCGGCCTCTCGAACTACTTCAGCCCAAAGGAATGGGTCGCTGTAAAGACCCACTTCGGTTCTGAAGGCGCACACCGAATCATAAGGCCGGTGTTTCTTCGGAAAGTTGTTGAAGCGCTCAAGACACTGGGCGCCAAACCTTTTGTCACAGATACGGTGCGAATAAAGGGCCTTGATTACCTCGAAGTCGCAAACCAAAACGGCTTAAACCATCTCTCCGTCGGTGCTCCTGTGGTCATCGCGGACGGTCTCTACGGGAAAGATAATATCATGGTGAGGGCAGGTGATATCCTCGGTGATATAGCCGTTGCATCGCTCATACACGATGTTCCTGCCATGGTCGTCTGCAGTCATCTCAAGGGACACATAAACGCCGGGTATGGAGGGGCCATAAAGAATGTTGCCATGGGAGGAGTCAGCTCGGCCCACAGGGATTGCGGGTGGAAATGCGGCAGGGGCTCCATGCACACCATAGGCGAAGGCAGGCTCACCTGGGACAGTGAGAAATGCGAGCTCTGTTACCAGTGTGCCGAGATCTGCCCTCTCGATGCCATTGTCTTTGACGAGAAGGATGAACTTGTATGGGACGGTGATACCTGCTGGAGATGCGGGCGGTGCGAACGGGTCTGCCAGTCAGAGGCGATCGCCCTGCCGGGAGATGACGAACGTTTTATGCGGTCCCTTGCCGAGGCTGCCAAGGCTGTCTTGAGCACCTTTGAGCCACAGAAGGTTCTCTACGTAAACTTTCTCACCGAGATACAGCCTGAATGTGATTGCATGCCTGCAGCGGACGTCCCGGTGATTCAGGACAAGGGTATTATGATATCCGACGATATCGTCTCGATCGAGCAGGCAAGTATAGATTTGTTACGGAATGTGTCGCCTTTGCCTGACTCTGCAGTAGACCAGGAAGAGGGACTACCGGCAGATATACTCTACTCCCTGAGCAAGAAGCCCTATATGATTCAGGTGGAGGAGGCAGAAAAAATCGGTCTCGGGTCGAGGGCGTACGAATTGATCGAGCTGTAACCCTTTGGAATATCCTACTTTCCCATTCAGGCGTCCTGCGATCCACGTGAATATCACATGTCACAGATTTTTCGCTTCAAAAAAAAGAGCTGCTGTCCGCATGAACGGAACAGCAGCTTTGGGGAGGTAACGAGGCGATATATCTTTTAGTATACAGATATGGTTATTTTTGTCAAGAAGAAAATATTATGCAGCCTATTAATTATACTTTTAGATTGATCCGCCCCTTCCTCTCGGGAGACCTTTCTTGACCAAGGAGGCGAGTTAAAGAAGGATAAAAGAGCTCTCCGGCTATTTTAGGAGGGGTGGCAACAGGCCGGGGTGATAAATAAATTATCTCTTGGTTCTTTCGTTAACTGAGGACGGGAGCTCCGGCAAAAAAACTGTTGAGAATGGTATAATTAGAAACATTTATTGAAACCATATGGAGCCAAATTCAACATCGCAAGATAGTGATTTGAGCAGCCTTTTCCCGATTATAGCCATCGGTGCATCTGCAGGCGGTCTGAATGCCTTTCAGTGTTTTCTTGCAGCCCTCCCAAGAGAGTTCGCTTTTGCCGTTGTCTTCATGCAGCACCTGTCGCCAAAGCACGAGAACCATCTTCCCGACCTCGTCCGCAAAGGCAGGCCCGACCTTGATAGCCGGGAGATATCCAATGGTCTGGAGGTCCTTCCGGGAAAGATCTATCTTTGCCCGCCGGGAAAAGAGATAAAAATTTTGAAGGAATCCTTTCTTGTGTCCGATCCTCCAGAGGACCATGTCCATCTTCCCATCGATGAATTTTTCATTTCCCTCGCCGAGGTGATTGGAGAGCGCGCCGTCGCCGTGATCTTTTCCGGAGCCGGCACAGACGGGGCAAGGGGAGTAAAGGCCATAAGAAACGCAGGGGGGACGGTCTTTGTCCAGGACCCTGAGACCGCCGAGTTTCCCGAAATGCCGGCTGCTGTGATTAATGCCGGTCAGGCGGACGCAGCGCTCCCGCCGGACGAAATTGCGCGGGAGATACAGAAGCTCTACGGATCAGGCGTCGTCGCGGCCCCCGGGATCGTCATTGCGCCCGAGGAGTTCGACGCCCTATACAGGCTGATCCAGGATAAAACGGGACTCCGGTTTCATCACTACAAACAGAATGTCGTCAGCCGGAGGATCAGGAGACGGATGTATCTTCGCGCAGTCTCTTCGGTGCAGGACTATATCGCGATGGTCGACAAGAACGACCTTGAGGCGGCCCATCTCGTCTCAGACCTTATGATAGGGGTAACCTCCTTTTTCCGTGACCGCCTAGCCTGGAAGGCTCTCAGGATAGGCGTGATACGGAAGCTTGCTGCGGAGGATGAGGATCAACCGGTCCGCGTATGGTGCCCTGCCTGCGCAACAGGAGAAGAAGCGTATTCCATCGCTATGATGCTCAGGTACGAATTCGAACTCCTGGGCAGGAGACGCGAGATACAGATCTTTGCCACAGACGTAAACGACCGGGCCCTCGAGAAGGCCCGGGAAGGCAAATATCCCGCCACCATAGCAGCCGACCTCCCGCCTGACTGTATGAAGAGGTTCTTCACCTGTTCGAAAGACGGGCTCTCGGTGAGCATCGGCAAGGAGATACGGGAGTCAGTGGTCTTCGCCCGGCAGGACCTCCTCACCGACCCTCCCTTTTCGCGCCTCGACCTAATAATCTGTCGCAACTTCATGATCTATCTGGAACCCGAGGCCCAGGAGAAGTGCATCACTCTTTTCCATTATGCCCTGAAGGACGGGGGATATCTCTTCCTCGGCAACGCCGAGTCCGTCGGCAGGAGCAAGACGCTCTTCAGGACGCTCCCTCATAAGAAATGCCGGATCTACCAGAAGGTCGAGACAAAGGCGCCTTCGAGGTTGATGCTCTCAGTTCCCTTTGCCTCGGAACGAGTCGCTTCTGCGCCCGGCAGACGGACTGCCATCGAGCATCAGCAGTCGGCGAACGAATTCATTCAGGAGGCCCTTCTCGAAAAATATGCCCCGGCTGCCGTGGCTATTGATCAACACTACAATATCGTCTACCATAACGGACCTACGAACAGATACCTGATCCAGCCCCGGGGAACGCCCACGCAGAACATCCTTGAACTTTTCCCGGAGGGCCTCAGGAACAAGATAAGGGGAGCCATTTATAGGGTCACGCAGGAGACGAAACCGATCTCGATACGAGCGGTGCTCTCCTCGGACGATGGACTGAAGAGGCAGGTTATCCTTCGCATATCAAAGGCACGGGAAAACCTTTTCCTTGTTGTTTTTCGCGAGAAGGCGGGCATTCCCGAAGAGACAGAGGTCTTTTCTTTAGAGGCCGGTCAGGTCGATGAGACCGCGGTCCGTCAGATCGAAAGCGAGCTTTCTTCCACACGGGCCGAGCTTCAGAGCAACATCGAACAGCTCAAGGGCCTCAATGAGGAGCTTCAGTCTTCAAATGAGGAACTCCAGGCCGCCAACGAAGAGCTCGAAACCTCGCGCGAGGAACTCCAGTCCCTGAACGAAGAGCTTATCACCGTAAATTCGCAGCTCCAGTGCAAGATCGAGGAACAGGAAGAGACGAACAACGACCTGAACAACTTCCTCTTCAGCACAAACATTCCTACCGTCTTCCTTGATCAGCAGTTCAGGGTAAAACGTTTCACCCCTGCCATGTCCAGACTGTTGAAGCTCATTCCCTCCGATGTCGGACGTCCGATCATAGATATGTCACAGGAAAATCTCGGTCCCGACCTCATCGCCGATGCACAGGCTGTCCTCGACAATCTCGCGCCCGTAAAGAATGAATTCGCGGTCAACGGCAACTGGTATATCCGCGCTGCTCTGCCTTATCGTACTTCCGATAACCGCATCGAGGGCGTAGTCATAACATACACCGATGTATCTGATCTCAAGCGGGCTGAGGAGCGAACGAGACACCTTGCCTCCTTCCCGCAGCTCAATCCCAACCCGGTTATAGAGGTGGATTCCTCCGGCGGCATCACTTTCAGCAACGCGGCGACTCAGAGGGTCCTTGAAGACCTCTCACTGGACAGGGAAGACGCGAGCGTCTTTCTCCCCTATGATATGGACGGTATACTCGGTGTGCTGAAAAAGAATGAGGAGATTGCCCTGTACCGCGAGGTCGCGATCAAAGACAGGGTCTTCGGCGAAACCATTTATGTCGCTCCGCTGTTCTCTGCGGTTCGCATCTATACCTTCGACGTCACCGAGCGAAAGTGGACGGAGCGCGCCATGGAGGCGCGGCTTCGGATCGCAGAGGCTGCATATAAGGGCGCATTGTCTGCGGACGATGTCCTCCGTCTCACGCTCGACGAACTGGAACTCCAGACCGGCAGCAAGATCGGTTTCTACCATTTTCTGGAAGAGGACCAGGAAACCCTCTCCCTCCGGAACTGGTCAACGAACACCGTAGCGAAGATGTGTAATGCGGAAGGCTCGGGCAGTCATTACAACATATCTCAGGCAGGCGTGTGGGTGGACTGCGTGCGCGAGCGGAGGCCGGTCATCCATAATGACTATGCATCACTGTCACACAAAAAGGGGATGCCCACCGGCCACGCTCCTGTTATACGCGAGATGGTCGTTCCCATCTTCCGGGGAGGCCTTATCGTTGCGATCATAGGCGTCGGCAATAAGGAAACGGACTATACCGACGCGGACATCGAGATGGCAAAGCTCCTGGGCGATTTCTCCTGGGAGATCGTCGAACGCAAGCGTGCGGAAGAGGAGATTCTCCACGCCAAGGAGGAATGGGAACGGACCTTCGCAAGCGTACCGGATATGATCGCGATCATCGATAACAACCACAGGGTCGTCAGGGTGAATGAGTCCATGGCGAAGCGCCTGGGGTGCAGACCCGAAGACTGCGTCGGACTGAAGTGCTATGAGGCATTGCATGGTACTTCTGCTCCGCCTTCATTCTGTCCTCATACCCAAACCTTGAAGGACGGCGGCGAGCATGTCCAGGAGGTGCATGAAGAGCGTCTCGGAATGGATTTGCTGATAACCACTACCCCCCTGTTCGATGATCAAGGAAAGATGGTCGGCTCGGTCCATGTCGCGCATGACATCACCGAACGAAAGCGGGCCGAGCAGGAGCGCGAGGTTTCGCTGAAATTCCTCCATCTCATAAACATGAGCACCAGGACTCCCGACCTTATCGAATCGGCCGCGACCTTCTTTCAGGAACAATCGGGCTGCGAGGCTGTCGGCATCAGGTTGAAAGAAGGCGACGATTATCCCTATTGTGAGGCACGGGGCTTCCCGAAGGAGTTCGTGAAGATGGAAAGCTCTCTCTGCTCCTGCGATGAATCCGGCAATGTCGTTAGGGATGACTGGGGAAATCCCGTTCTTGCCTGCATGTGCGGAAATGTTATCTGCGGGAGGTTCGACCCGTCGAGGAAGTTCTTCAGCAAAGGCGGAAGTTTCTGGACCAACTCCACGACGGAGTTATTGGCGAGCACCACCGAGACAGACCGCCGGGCCCGCACACGCAACAGATGCAACGGTGAGGGTTACGAGTCCGTTGCCCTCATGCCTCTTCGCATGGGAGCGGAGCCGTTGGGACTCGTCCAGTTGAACGACAAGAGAAAAGGGATGTTCTCGCCGGAGGTCATTGCCCTTTGGGAGAGACTCTCCGGATATCTGTCGGTTGCTCTCGCAAAGACCCGTGCAGAAGAAGAGCTTCGTCGACGCGTCGAAGAACTGCGGCTGGCGAATGAAGAGTTGACGCGCTTCAATAGCGCCGCAGTAGGGCGTGAACTCCGCATGATCGAGCTGAAAAAAGAAATAAACGAACTGAGCGCCAGGGCCGATAAACCTCAGAGGTATCGGGTGGATTTCGAAGAGGAAGAGAGGGGGGAAGGTTCTCCTTAACCGAGGAGGGAAGCTCCGTAGATGATGGAAAAGATTGCTAACATAGAGAATCTGAAGGCATCGCGGCACGATCCGCTCTCCGTCCTGGCGCGCTACGGGGTGGCAGTGGTGGCGACGGGCCTGTCCGCGCTGATACGATGGATGGCGCCTTGGACGCTTGCTCCGACTCCCTATCTCCCCTTCTATCCGGCGGTGGTGGCGTCGGCGGCGCTGGGAGGCGTAGGGCCGGGGCTGGCATCCACCTTCGGCTCTCTCCTGCTCGTGAACTTCGTGTTCGGCCGGTTCAATGTCTACGACCACGCCGCAATTGCGCGGCAGGTCATCTGGGTGGCGGCCAATGTCAGCGTGAGTCTTTTGGCCGGGATGCAGCGCACGGCGCGGATGCGCGAACGCCATCAGACAGAGGAACTGCGCCATCTGAACATGGAGCTGGATGACTCCCGACGCTCGGCGATCAATCTGATGGATGATGCTATCAACGCACGCAGACAGGCCGAGGAAGCCGCCGCTGCGCTGAGCGAGAGCGAGCTGCGGCTTCGCACTTTGAGCGATCAGATTCCCGGCGGGGCTATCTATCAGCATATACAGAAGCCTGACGGACGGGTGCGGTACGCCTATATGAGCGCCGGTATCGAGAGCCTCTTCGGGATGCCGCCCAAAGAGATAATAGCCGATTCGACGCCATTTCTGAGCCTCATCGTCGAAGAAGACCGGCAGCGCGTCGCCGCTGCCGCTGAGCAGTCGGCCAGAGATCTGTCGCCATTCGATTGCGAGTTCCGGCAGCGCACGGTCACGGGGGAGGTCAAGTGGGTCCAGTGCCGCTCTATGCCACGCCGCATGGAGGACGGCTCGACCCTGTGGGACGGCGTTGTGATGGATATCACGGGGCGCAAGCAGGCCGAGGAGGCGCTGCGTGAGAGTGAGGTGCGCGTGCGCCGGAAGCTGGAGAGCGTACTCTCGCCCGGGGGAGACCTGGGCGTCCTCGAACTGGCCGACATCATCGACGCGCCTGCCCTCCAGAAGCTGATGGACGATTTCTTCGCTGTGGCCGGCTTCCCCATGAGCATTATCGACCTCAGAGGTCGGGTGCTGGTGGGGGTTGGGTGGCAGGAGATCTGCACCCGATTCCACCGCGTAGAGCCTGACACTTCCCGGCTTTGCCTGGAGAGCGATACCGAGCTTTCCGCGGGCCTGGCGCAGGGTGAATTTCGGCTGTACAAGTGCAAGAACAACCTGTGGGACATTGCTACGCCGATTATTGTAGGGGGCCGGCATATCGGCAACGTATTCTCTGGGCAGTTCTTCTTCGATGACGAGACCGTTGACCGCGAGATGTTCCGTGCCCAGGCCAGGGAATACGGCTTCAATGAGGAGGAATACCTGGCTGCCTTGGACCGCGTTCCCCGCCTGAGCCGCCAGACCGTCGATCACGGAATGGCATTCCTCCTCAAACTGTCCGATACGCTCTCCCAACTGGGATACAGCAACGTCAAGCTGGCCCGGCTGCTCACGGAGCGCGACCGTTTGACCGCTTCGCTGCGCGATTCCCGTCGTGCAGCCCTGAACATGATGGAGGACGCCCTTGCCGCCCGTCGACAGACCGAAGAGAAGGAGAAGGAGCTCAAGGAGAGCGAAGAGCGGCTGCGGCTCTTCATTCGACACGCGCCCGCGGCCCTCGCCATGTTCGACCGCGATATGCGCTACCTCAGTTTCAGCCGCCGCTGGCTGAGCGACTACGGCCTGGGCGAGCGCGATCTGCGAGGACTCTCCCATTACGAGATCTTCCCTGAGATTTCGGAACGCTGGAAGGAAATCCACCGCCGCGCGCTCGCGGGCGAGGTCGTGCAGAATGACGACGACTGCTTCAAGCGGGCAGACGGATCGGAGCAGCGGCTGCGGTGGGAAGTGCGGCCCTGGTTCGATGTGACTGGCAAGGTCGCCGGCATTGTGGTCTTCAGCGAAGACATCACCGAACGCAAGCGTGCCGAAGAGGCCTTGCAAAGGACAAACGAGAAGCTTGAAGAGGCGAACAGAGAGCTTGAGAGCTTCAGCTATTCGGTCTCCCATGACCTTCGCGCCCCACTGCGGCATATGGCTGGATTTGTCGAACTCCTTCAGAAGAGACTTCAGGAACACCCGGATAAGAGAATCCACCATTATATGGCTGTGATAGCCGGCGCCGCAAAAAAGATGGGGACGCTCATCGATGATCTCCTCGCCTTCTCTCGCATGGGGCGTACGGAGATGCAGATGAAAAGAATAAACCTTAATAACCTGACAAGGGGGGTTCTCCGTGAACTGCAGCACGAAGTGAAGGGACGGGACATTGAATGGAAGATCGATGACCTGCCCGAGGTGTCCGGCGATCGGTCATTGCTGAGACTCGCCCTTGTCAATCTCGTCTCCAACGCAGTTAAATACACCCGTACGCGTCCCCGGACCGAGATCAGCATAGGGTGCGAAGACAGGGGAGACGAATTCGTCTTTTTCGTCAAGGATAACGGTGTGGGGTTTGACATGGAATATGCCAATAAGCTCTTCGGGGTATTTCAGCGGCTCCACAGCCACGAAGAATTTGAAGGAACAGGCATCGGGCTTGCTAATGTCCGGCGCATCATTTTACGTCATGGTGGGAGGACGTGGGCCGAAGGCGCTGAGGGACAGGGCGCGACATTTTACTTTAGCCTTCCAAGAGAGAGAGGAGGTGCAGTAGCATGCAAGAATTGAAATGTATTTTACTCGTCGAAGATGATCCACACGATGCCGAACTCATAATGACCGGCTTTGCCGAAAACAATCTGGCGAACGAGGTCGTATCGGCCCGGGACGGGAAAGAAGCGATCGATTACCTCAGCTACAATGGCAAGTTCGCCCACAGGACAGGCGACAATCCCGCTGTTGTCCTCCTTGACCTCAAGCTTCCAAAGCTAAGCGGCTTTGAGGTACTCAAAAGGATCAGGTCAGACGAAAGACTCAAGCTCACGCCGGTGATAATCCTCACCTCATCCAAAGAAGACAAAGATATTCTTGAAGGGTACCGGCTTGGTGCAAATGGTTACGTCGTGAAGCCTGTCGATTTCCATGAATTTATCGACGTCGTCAAACAGATCAGGGGATTCTGGATGATTGTTAACGAACCGCCGCCACCGGTCGAGTGCTAATCTTTGCCAATCACCGCATGGAGAGCTTCCCATAGCTGCTGCATTCTGTATGGCTTTGGTATGGAGCCGGCAAACCCGTACTGACGGTAATTCAGCATTACCGGATCATCGGTATATCCGCTCGAGACAATGCCCTTAACGCGGGGATCTATTTCAAGGAGCTTCCTCATGGCATCCTCTCCGCCTCTGCCTCCGGCCACGGTCAAGTCGAGAATTACTGCATGGATGACGCGGCCGTCTTCTCTTGCGCCCCCGTATATCTTAACCGCCTCGTCGCCATCCTCTGCGAACCAGACTTCGCATCCGATGTAGTTCAGCATTGCGCCGGCAACAGCTCGCACCCTCTCCTCATCGTCCATGAGAAGAATCCTTGCCGACATGCCTCCCTTTGTGACCTCCCTGACGAAGCGTTTTTCTTCTGTCCTTTCTTCTTCAACCATCTGCTTTCGGGATGCAGGGAGATAGACATGAAAGGTGGTTCCGAACCCGAGCCTGGATTCGACCGTAATCAGGCCACCATGCCTTTTTATGATCGAATGGCAGATGGCAAGCCCCAATCCCCTTCCTTTCTCAGCACCCATTTCCTTGGTAGAAAAATAGGGATCGAAAATCCTCGTCAGGTCATCCTCGGTTATCCCCCTTCCGCTGTCTTCAAAAGATATCCTCACGTAGTTCCCTTCCTTCAGCGGAAGTTTCTCCCTCTCGCCTTCAGCAACAGCAACATCCTTCGCAGAAATGGTGAGAACTCCTCCTTCCGGCATGGCCTCCCGTGCATTGACAACGAGGTTGCTGATCACCTGATTCATCTGACCCTCGTCAACTTCAACAGCACTGATGTCCTCAGGAATGATAAATCGGGGAGAAATGTTGGAGCCGCGCATCGAAAAGATAACCGAGTCCTTCAGCAATCTGGACATTGAGACGGTCTTCTTAACAGGGAATCCGCCTTTCGAGAAGGTGAGCAGTCGGTTGCTTAATTCTTCGGCGCTTTCGCACGCCCTTTCGGCCGCTTCGAGACTCTCGAATGTTGCGTCCTCGGGCTCAAACGCCATCTTTGCAAGAGAGATATTCCCCACGATCACCTGCAATAAATTATTGAAGTCATGGGCAATACCACCGGCGAGGATCCCCATCGATTCCAGTCTCTGGACTTTCTGCCGTTCTTCTTCCAGCTTCTGCCGCTCCGTGACATCGTGCAAAACCCCGACGATCCGGATCGCCTGACCTGCCATATTTCGATAAACCACTCCTCTTTCTTCGACAAAACCTTCGCTCCCATTGTGACGGACAATACGATGTTCAACAGCAAAGGGTGTCTTCATGTCCAGAGAGCCTTTGATTACTGTCTCGACCCTCTCACGGTCCTCGGGATGGATCCTCTCAAGAAATCTTTCATGTGTCGGCAGAAACGCCTGGGGACGGAAACCGAAAATCCGGTATGTTTCATCAGACCAAATGACCCAATTCCCCACGATGTCCCAATCCCATGTGCCGACGTGTGCTATCTGTTGCGAAATAAGGAGACGCTCTTCGCTCTCCTCCAGCGCCTTATTTACCCTCTGGAGTTCTGCCGTGCGTTCCGTTACCCTTCTTTCGAGTTCTTCGTGGGACCGCTTCAGCGCCTCCTCAGCTTTCTTGCGGTTGGCCCTGTCCTCTGCCTCTTTCAGTGCCCTCTTAACGGCAACGGGGAGCTTCGCCAGTCTGTCTTTCAGAATATAATCTGTTGCACCTCTCTTGAGCGTCTCGATGGCGAACTCTTCTCCGATTTGACCGGAGACAAAGATAAACGGGGTCTCAGGACACTCTTCCCGTGCGATATCGAGCGCAGAAAGACCATCGAAAGACGGCAACGCATAGTCTGAAAGAATAAGGTCAAACCGGTATGTCTTGAGTGCTGCGACGAAATCTTCTCTCTTTTCGACGCGGGTCATGGAGCATTCAACGCAATCCTGGGCAAGGTGTGCCCTGATGAGTTCAAAATCGGCCTCATCATCCTCGAGGTTGAGGACTTGCAGCCCTTTCCTTAGTAACGTCTCGACCATCTCCCGCCTCCTCGCCCGATGCAGCATAGGGCATTTTCACTGTCTTCCAAGACTATCATGCCCGATCAAGACCGGTACCCGGCGTTTATCCTCACATACTCTTCGGTAAGGTCACAGGTGAGCACCTTTGCAAAAGCAGTTCCGAGGTGCAGGTCAACGGTAAGAGACACCTCTTTGGATCTCAGCGCAGCTCCGGCTTCCCGGTCACTCCCGGTTGAGAGGCCCTTATTGGTTATCTTAACCCTGCCGACGTAAATGTCGGTCCTTTCCTCTCTCATCGTGATACCCGAATATCCGAGGGCAGCGATTATCCTGCCCCAGTTTGCGTCATTGCCATACAGTGCCGTCTTCACAAGGAGAGAATTCGCTATGGCATAGGCGCCCTTTTCAGCGTCTGCCTTTGTCACGGCATTCTTTACGGTGATCTCCACGAGTTTTGTCGCACCTTCACCGTCTTTCACGATCAGTCTGCTTAACGCCCCGGCAACATCTGAAAGGCCCTTCGAAAACAGACTGAAGGAACGGGACCTCTCATCTACGAGATCATTTTCTGCAAGTCCGTTAGCCATCATGAGGATCGTGTCGTTCGTCGACATATCACCGTCAACGGTTACCCTGTTGAACGACCCCTGCACAGCATCCCTGAAAGCCCTGTCGAGAGCCCGACCCGAAATGTTGATATCAGTAATGAGAAAGGAGAGCATGGTAGCCATATTCGGGCATATCATCCCTGCCCCCTTGCAGACGCCGGCGATCGTGCCCTTCCTCTTTCCTATCTTCATGACCCTGGAGACAACCTTTGGGAAGGAGTCTGTCGTCATTATGGCGGCAGCCACATCATCAAGCGTCGACGCTCCAAGGGATTTCGCAAGTCCGTCAATCTTTGAAGCAATCCTCTTCATGGGCAGGGGCTGCCCTATGACACCGGTAGAGCAGACATAAACGCTCTTCTCCTTCAGCCTTAATGCAGCAGCCACCAGCTTCGTCATGGCAAGGGCATCTTCCTCTCCCTGCCTACCGGTGCACGCGTTCGCATTTCCGCTGTTGACGATAATCGCC
This sequence comes from Thermodesulfovibrionales bacterium, assembly GCA_035686305.1. Taxonomy (NCBI): domain Bacteria; kingdom Pseudomonadati; phylum Nitrospirota; class Thermodesulfovibrionia; order Thermodesulfovibrionales; species Thermodesulfovibrionales bacterium. The sequence continues at coordinate 34,056 of DASRZP010000041.1, forward strand.
TGTCCCTTTCCAGACGCAATCCTCTTCATGTCGAGTCGGACAGGGGCCGCTTTCACCTTGTTTGTGGTGAACATGCCGGACATCAGGGCCTCTTTCTCGGAATAGATGAGGGCGAGGTCTCTTCTCCCCGGCTTCTTGATCGCTGCTCCTGCAGTCGAAAAAAGGAACCCCTTCGGAGTCGCCAGGTCTCGTGAACCCATGTTCGGTTCGTCTCTTCCCAAAGCATCTATACCATACCATACTCTCACCAGCCCTGCAATGGTTTCTCTGAAATCCATAAACGAGGAAGTCGCTTTTCTTCAAGTTGCACAGAACTATGACGTACCGTCAATCAACCAGAGACGCGCTTCGTAAGGCATGAGAACAGCGGATCAACAACTATTTCTGTTGACAGGGGAACGGATATATTGCTATAACTAAGGAGCATGATTCATAAAACGTCCAAAATATGGATGGACGGGGAGTTTGTCGACTGGGACAAGGCGCAGGTCCATGTCCTCACCCACTCGCTCCATTACGGCCTCGGTGTTTTTGAAGGCATCAGGTGTTATGAGACCGGGAAAGGTCCTGCCATATTCAGGCTGAAAGAGCACGTAGAGAGACTTTTCAGCTCCGCTCATATCTTCCTCCTCGAGATCCCTTTTTCGAGGCAAGAGATAGAACAGGCGATAATCGACACGATCAGGGTAAATGGCGTGAAGGAATGCTATATCAGGCCCCTCGTATATATCGGTGACGGCGCTATGGGACTCTATCCGAGAGGGAATCCCACAAGGGTTTCAATTGCGGCGTGGCCCTGGGGAACCTATCTCGGAGAGGACGGGATCACAAAGGGGATAAGGATTAAAGTTTCGTCCTTCATAAGAAGCCACGTAAACTCAAACATGGCAAGGGGAAAAGTCTCGGGATATTATGTGAATTCCCAACTCGCAAGAAAGGAGGCCATCTCATGCGGCTACGACGAGGCCCTTCTCCTTGACACAGAGGGATACGTCTCCGAGGGAAGCGGAGAGAACATCTTTCTCGTAAGGAACGGCAAGCTCAAGACCACGCCCCTCACCTCGATACTCGAGGGCATCACGAGGGACAGCATCATGGAAATGGCCGTGAATGAAGGGATTCAGGTTTCGGAAGAGCGGTTTACGAGAGACGAGATCTACATCGCTGAAGAGGCGTTCTTTACCGGCACGGCTGCCGAGGTTACTCCAATACGAGAAGTTGACGGAAGGATCGTAGGAGACGGGAAGCCCGGTCCGGTGACGAAGAGATTGCAGTCGATCTTCTTCGATACGGTCAAAGGAAAGAATAGGAACTATGAATCATGGCTGACATACATCTAGGCGCTTCTTGCTCATGCGTTTATGACAAAAAAGGCCCGTCTTCTCCGGGCCTTTTTTGTCATGCTCTTCGCCTATTTCTTGTGACACTTGCCGCAAGACGCCTTGTCTGACTGAGCAAATGCAGTCTTACCATTGTGGCAAGCTCCGCATCCTTTGTCGCTCTCATGGTCCTTCTTCGTCATCTTGAACGCGCCCTTCTTCATCTGGAACAACTTCGGATGGCAGTCGTTGCATTTCGACTTTTCATGCACCTTTCCATCAAAGACAACCTTGCCCTCGCCTCCTCCTGCGTACTCGACGCTCTTTCCCGGCGCCACCGCAAAAGCGCTGCCGACGAAGACCACAGAGATGGCGATTGTTAACAGAACCGTGAATGTCCTCATGCTCTCTTCACCTCCTTTCCTAAAAAATTTTACGTCCGGCAACACCACCAAAAAAGAAAAAGACAGATGATCCCTCTTTATGTCCTTATGAGGCAATCTGTTAATCATAATTATACACCTTATCATGAATTCCCGGTTTTGCATAGGGGGCAGCCATTATGAAACACTTGCAGCGGGCGAGATGTCAGCCAGGGCCCCTCTGCGATAAGGACGGACAATCACCCTCCTTACAATGACGATCAGACTTCAGAAGAGACTGAAACCACCTTCGCAAAAAAAGGCCCGAAAAAATCGGGCCGCGTTTATTTCCCGCTGCTTGTCCTTATTTCTTATGGCACTTTCCGCAGTTTGCAGCGTCCTTCGTTGCGAATGCCTTTGTACCGTTATGGCACTCTCCGCAGAGCTTGCCCGCGTTCAACTCTGCCATCGTGATCTTTGCTGTGCCTTTCTTCATCTGAAATATTTTCGTGTGGCAATCGTTGCATTTCAGACCCTTGTCAGCATGAACCTTGCCGTCAAAGGTTACCTTTCCCATGCCCTTTCCTTCCCACTCCACGGTCTTCCCAGGGTTCACAGCCATGGCGCTGCCGACGAACATAATAGCCACCGCGATTGTCAACAGGATCGTAAGTATTTTCATTCTCTCTTCACCCCCTTTCGGTGCGGTTTTGGTCTCCTTAATAGTATCTTAAGAAGCAAGAAGTATACCATCCTGCAACTGATCAGAACCTATCAGGTTCTCTCTGTTCTTTGTTCGTAGATTCTCGCGTACCGACCATTTTCGGGAACCTTTTTCCCTTTTGGGGAATGAAGGACGATGAAAATGTAATCCATTTCCCCTCTGCAATCAAGCCGCCGTTGGGCAGGGTTAGGACATAGAGTCCATGAAACAGATAAAGGAGCAGGTATCAGATGTGGTAGGCAAGACTGACCGAAAGGAAGTGCGTTTCCTGGTCAAAGGGAAAGGACCCTGCGGAGAGTCTCATGAAGTTCCGTCATTCTGAAGGGCTTCTTCACAGCGCCAAGGAACCCGTATTTCTCGTAATTCGCCATGATCGGTTCATCGGAATATCCGCTTGCAACAATCGCCTTGACACCCGGGTCGAATTCGATCAGCCTCTCAACAGCATCCCTTCCACCCATGCCGCCCGGGATGGTCAAGTCCATGAGAACCGTGTCAAAGGGCTGTCCCGATTCCTTAGCCTGCTTATAAAGCTCTATGGCTTCTCCTCCGTCCTTCGCAAAATCAACATCGCATCCGAAATGTCTCGCCATCTCACCGGCGACATTCCTGACGTTCTCTTCGTCATCCATGATGAGGATCTTCCCATGGAGCGTTGTGATCTGCTCTTCCTTCATCCTCTTCGCCGATCTCCTCTCTTTAGAAGCAGGCAGATAGACATGGAACGTGGTCCCCACCCCTATCGTGGATTCAACGGCGATATGACCGTTATGCTTCCTGACAATAGAGTAACTCGTGGCCAGGCCGAGACCGCTCCCTTTCTGCTTGGTGGTGAAATAGGGGTCAAAGATCTCCTGAACATTTTTTTCCGGTATGCCGATGCCCTCGTCGTGAATTGAGATCCTTATGTATTCCCCGTTCTCAATCGGCAGATAATGGCGGTCGGTGATACTCAGGCGTTCGCAAGTCACCGTGACCGTCCCGCCCCCTGGCATCGCCTGCTGGGCGTTCAAAACAATGTTCTGGACCACTTGACTGATCTGTCCCTCGTCTACGGCTGCCAGCAATGGTTCGGCAGGAAGATGAAACTCGCACCTCACATTGGACCCCCGTAAGGCAAAAGTGGCAATCTCCTTCACGAGTTCTCCAAGGGACTTCACTCTCATGACAGGCTCACCCCCCTTCGAAAACGTGAGCAACTGCTGGGCCAGGTCGCGCGCCCTGAGAGAAGCCCTTTCTGCCTCGACCAGTCTTTCATTGAACTTTTCTTCGGATTTGGCATAGGCCTTTGCGAGAGTGATATTTCCGAGAATAGCCGTCAGAATGTTATTGAAATCATGGGCTATCCCGGCCGCAAGGACTCCCACGGATTCGAGTTTCTGCTCCCGTATCAGTTCCCCTTCGAGCTTCCCGCTCTCCGTTAGGTCACGAAAGACGAGCACAACTCCAATCATCTTACCAAGACGGTCGAGCACGGGATTGCCTCTCATGGCGACAAGCCTTTCCATTCCGTCCCTGGCAACAAGGACGGTATTCCTCGTGAGACTGACCATATCTCCTGTCCTGAGCACCTCTGTCACAGGATTTTCACGTGCCCGGCGGCTCTCTTTGTCGACGATACGGAAGACATCCGTAAGACTCCTGCCCACGATCTCCTCTTTCCACCCAGTCAGTTCTTCAGCAGCCTTATTGACCATGATGATCTTCTCCTCGGTATCGGTCGTAATGAGGCCGTCGCCGATAGAACAGAGGGTCAGGGCAAGACGTTCCTTTTCCGTGACCAGGGTTCTCAGGACTTCATTCCACGTCGCTATCTTACTGTGGAGTCTCGTCAGCGTAATCATCTGTCCGACATAGTTCGAAAGAACGACCATGAGCCCTATCATATTCTCCTCGAAGGCCTCGAGCAGGGGATGGCTGAAATTCATGACGCCGATGACTCCCTCATCATTCTTCAGGGGAATCGAAAGGAGCGACGTAATCGGCACCCGGACATCGAAAGGACTAAAACGCGCGTCACGGCACACATCAGGTACGAAGATGTACTTTCCGGTCTCCGCTGCAGAGCCGGCTATCCCTTCTCCGACACGTATTCGTGTCGTCTTTTCAGTCATCCTTACGTCAGAAAAGACGTCTCCTTTGCCTTTCCCTGCTACGAGGCTGAGGTGCTCGCCGTCCTCGTCCCTCAGCATGATCGAACAATTTTCAAACTGAAGTTCCTGTGAAAAGATCTCGAGTATCCTCTTGCAAAGAACATCGATTTGGGTTATCTCGTCCCCAAGCCTGCCGACTCTGATCAATGCAGAAAGGGCCCTTATCGACAGTTCATAAAACCTTTCCATACCCTGGAGCGCCTGGTAGTACACGCGTGAGTATTTCATATGTCTTCCAAACTCATTCTGAATTCGCGCCGCTAGGATGAGCTCTTCCTCAGAAAGGCCGTTGAAGGGGGCCGGCGCGTACCCTTCCTCAGTGAAGCTTCTCTGCAACCATTCCATGAAGACCGTGTCGATCATAGATCAAAGAGACCGCGGGAGAAGATGTTCCTGTCGATCCCCCTTTCGATATCAGCCAGATCCTTCTTTCCTATGCCGAGGAGTGTGAGAGATGAAGGTTCCAAAGGATAAGATGGTCCCTTCTCCGTAACATTGAAGGGACTCCTGCTCGTAATCCAGTCTGCCACGTGGACGAGTGCCGTGAGTTTCCGTGCTTCATCATGGGCAAGGGCCGGAGCATGGTGATAGCGTATCGCCGCCGATACCGCTCCCGGCAGATTCCACTGGTAGGCAAGCCATGCGCCTACGTCTGCATGGGAGCAGGCCAGGACCTTCTTCTCTGCTTCAATGAGCGAGGTCTCGCCGGCAAACTCATCCATTACCCTTCGGTAGTGGTCGGGGAAAAAATTATTCATGACGAGAAACCCGAGATCGTGGAGCATGCCGTAGACAAAGACCTCGTCCCGGTTGCCGAACTTGAGATCATCGGACAGAAGCTTTGAGACCATAGCCACAGCAACGGAATGTCTGAAGATCCGCCTGCCATCGAGCGGCTGCTCATGCCGCTCCCTGTCGAGGACCGTCATGAGCGCTACTCCAAGGGCAATATTCCTGACATTGTTAAACCCTATCCTCATGATTGCGCCGGAGACGGAGGTGTTCGGGGTTTCAAGCCCAAAGAACGCCGAGTTCGATACGCTCAGGATCTTCGCCGACATCGCCGGGTCATTCTCTATGACCTCTTCCAGCCTTCTGACGGACACCATATCATCACTCATACGGTCCAGCATTTCCCGTGCGATATGGGGAAGGGTAGGAAGCTTCGGGATCTTCTGTACGAGGAGTCTCAAGGGCTCAGTCACCGCATGTCACCTCACGCTCATCGGCTCACCATACCACCATAAGATACCATAATATCCTGACTTAAGTGTATCGGCATACCGTTTCGAAATCAAGAGGATTCTAAACGAAAGACTAATAATCTACCCCCCTGCGCGTTTCGATCCTGTCAAGAATTTCGGCGACTGCCTCTGCCATTACCTTCACGGCCTTTTCCCCCTTTTTCACTGTGGCCTTTCCGGGATCTCCCCATACGCCGCCAGGCCAGTACCTCACCTTGTTCTTTACAATAAAGGGCTTGGGAATCTTTGGATATTCCTTAGGCGCCCTGCCCTTGACGAGCCCCTGCGAAAAGTAAAGGACTATCGACGTCTCAAGTTCTCCTGCGTGAGAATCGTCAGGCGTCTCGGCGATCTTCGATAACTCCTTCCACAAAAGCTCGTAGGGAGTAAAGGCCGCTATCCTTATGCCCTCAAATTCATCGACGAGAATCTCTGCGGTCTCTTTCAATGCGGCCATATGAAGACTTCCACCGTGGCCCGATATGAGGAGGAAATTTCTCAAACCCTTCTCGTAGGCCTCACTCACAAGATCAAGGGAGAGTTTCCTGAGAGTCTCCGGCGCAATGCTGAGGGTGCCTGGATGGTCCTTTGTGGAGGTACATACGCCATAGGGGATCACGGGGGCGAGAAAAAACGTTCTCTTTTTCGCCACGACATTCAGGACTTCCCTGATGATAAGAGAGTCGGTGTTCAGGGGCAGATGGGTTCCGTGTTCTTCAATCGTTCCAAAGGGGAAAACGATCGTCTTAGTCCTTCTCAGTCCTTTCTGAAACTCCTTCATCGTAATGTTTTCGAGTATGATCATGCTGTCCCTCCGAGAAAGTATTCGTGTCTCCACAATCTCCTGATGTGGTCATGCCAGACGGCCTTCCCTGCTATGACACCATTATCAGGAAGAAGGCGGACCATGTCAAGGCGTTCTCCGTGCGTCATTTCTTGAATGAGACGAGGCAGACGCCGGCCTCGCTAAGCACTCAGCTCATTGCTAAAGCGGATTCAAAATGTTAGAATAGGCAGCTCTTGCAGATCTCTTGGCGGGCATGGACAAAAAGAAGATAGAGGAAGGCGTCAGGCTTATTATCGAAGGCATCGGTGAAGACCCCGGGAGGCCCGGCCTCAGGCGTACACCGGAAAGGGTCTTCACGATGTTTACGGAGATCTTCTCGGGTCTTGGCGAATCACCGCAGGACCTCCTTACTCCCATGGAAGGAGAAAAGCACGATGAGATGGTGCTTCTCAAGGACATCCCCTTTTATTCAATGTGCGAACACCATCTCCTCCCCTTTTCCGGAAGCGCTCACATCGCCTATATCCCTGAGGGCGGCAGGATCGTCGGCATCAGCGCCCTTGCGAGGGCTCTGGAGGTATTTGCGAAGAGGCCTCAGGTACAGGAACGGTTGACGACCCAGCTCGCAGATCTCATCATGAAGAGGCTCCAGCCCAAGGGGTGCATGGTTATTCTCAACGCTGAGCATCTCTGCATGAGCATGCGGGGGATCAAGAAACCCGGTTCGACAGTTGTCACCTCTGCTGTCAGGGGCATTTTCAGGACAAAACAGAGCACACGGGAAGAGATGCTCGAACTCTTAAACAGAAGGGACTAGCTATCAGGGGTCATGGACCTTTTTTTGAGGCACCGCCCAGGTCATCATATCGAATATTACCGAGAGACGAGGAGGAAGAAGATGGCAGCAAAGATCATCAGCGGCACAGAGATCGCCGCACAGATACGGGAAGAGCTCAAGAAGGAAGTCGTGGATCTGAAGGAAAAACATGGGGTAGTGCCCGGACTGGTCACGATCCTCGTCGGCAAGAATCCGGCATCTGTCAGCTATGTCACGGCCAAACAGAAGACCGCCCACGACCTTGGTTTCAATTCTTTCCAGGACGACCAGCCGGAGACCATATCAGAGGCTGACCTGCTCAAGCTCGTCGACAAATACAACAAGGATCCAAAGATACACGGCATCCTTGTTCAGCTACCCCTACCGAAGCATATCGATGAAAAGAAGGTCCTCAACGCCATAGACCCTGACAAGGACGTAGACTGCTTTCACCCGGTCAATGTCGGGCGGTTGATGATCGGCGGCGACGAGGCGAGGTTCCTTCCCTGCACACCCGCGGGCATCCAGGAACTCATTGTCCGCTCAGGGTTCGAGACTTCCGGAGCCGAGGTCGTCGTCGTGGGCCGCTCCAACATCGTCGGCAAACCCATTGCGAACATTATGCTCCAGAAAGGCAGGGGGGCCAACGCCACGGTCACCATCGTCCATACCGGTACGAAGAACCTCGAGGCTCACTGCAAGCGCGCAGACATCCTCATCGTTGCTGCAGGAGTTCCGCATCTCGTGAAGCCTGAATGGATCAAGCCTGGTGCCTGCGTCATAGACGTCGGCGTCAACCGTGTTGGTGAGAAGATGAGCGAGAAGACCGGCAAGATGGTTCCGATCCTCAAGGGCGACGTTGACTTTGACGCAGCCAAGGAGATCGCCGGCGCCATCACTCCTGTGCCGGGCGGTGTCGGACCGATGACCATCACCATGCTCATGAAGAATACCGTCAGTGCCGCGAGACAGGCGGCAGGCGTTAAGGGATGAACGTAGCGTGAATAACAGGAACGGAGGAGAAATGAAAAAGATCTTGTGTCTCATCATGGTGATGTCCATGGCCCTTTTCTTTGCATGCGCGAAGAAGGGTGAACAGAAGATATCAGGTACAGGGGGAGCGTACGTAGCAAAGGTAGGCTCGGCCACGATAACAGAGGAAGATGTGAAAAAAGAGCTGAAGGCCCTTCCGGAACAGATCCAGAAGATGTTCGAGGGACCCGAGGGTATGCAGAGATTCGTGGATGAGCTCGTAAAAAAGGAGGTCCTCTATCAGGAAGCAAAGAAGAAGGGTCTCGAAAACAGCGCCGAATACAAGAAGAAGCTTGAAGACTTCAAGAAACTCACCCTCATCAGTCTGCTCCTCCAACAGGAGATCGAGGAAAAGGCCAAACCGAGCGAAAAAGAGGTCAAGGATTATTACGAGGCCCACAAGGCAGAACTCACCTCCAACAGCCAGATAAGGGCAAGCCATATCCTCGTAAAATCAGAGGATGAGGCTAAGAAGATCCTTGAACAGATCAAAAAGGGCGCAGATTTTGCGAAGCTCGCAAGAGAGAAGTCCATAGACACCGGTTCAGCGCAGAACGGTGGGGACCTCGGGTTCTTCTCGAAAGGTCAAATGGTGCCTGAATTCGAAAAGGCAGCCATATCACTCAAGAAGGGTGAAGTCAGCGGACCGGTCAAGACCCAGTACGGCTACCACATCATAAAGGTGACTGACAAGAAGGAAGGGAAGATCCTTGAATTCGACAAGATAAAGGAAGCACTGACCCAGAAGGTGACTGCAGAAAAACAGAAAGAGCTCTTCGACTCTTACATGAACAATCTGAAGAATTCATACAAGCCCGAGATCAATCAAGAGGCCCTCGCGAAGATCGCACCTGCTGTGAAGCCGGGGAGTGAAGAGGGCAAAGAGAAGGAAGCGAAGGAAAAGAAATAACCTTAGTGTTCGGCGACCGGGTAGGTAAGCCGGGATTGTCTGCAGACGAAGGGGAAACCGCTTCTATGTCTCTTTTGGTATCAGGTAGAGGCAATGGAGGGCGCCATCGGCAAGGGTCTGTTGCTGCTGAATCGGAACGCCCTCCCCGACGAGTGCCTGCAAGAGCCTGAAATCACAGGCACAGGCTTCTCTGAAACGTGATGCCACCTTTGGCAGCGGACAGTTGAATTGTTTCAGCTTAAAGTCCTTGTCGTCCTCCTCCAGTTCGACGATCCCTCCCTCACTGCTAAGCATCTCCGCAAGGGCGGAAACCCGTTGGGAAAGAACGGATTTCTCGGAAAAAGTCTTTATCTTCTCGCTGACGATCCTCTCCGTTCTCCTCCTGAAAAGCTCATCAACCTTCTCCCTTCCCTCATACTTTTCGATATCTTTCAGGATGTCGAGGGAGAAATCCGCATAACCATTCGGGAAGAGACCACCAGCCTTTTCAGTCAGTCGATAAAGGTAACCGGGACGTCCGACTCCCCGTCTCTTCGTGATATATTCGACGATGCCGTTCCTCTCAAGGACAAGGAGGTGCTGCCGGACGCCCATTGGAGTGATACGTACCACCTTGCTGAGTTCCTCTACAGAAAGGCTGCCCCGCTTCTTGAGAGCAAGGGTGATAGCCTTTCTCGTCGGATTATCAATAAGTTCCATGAACATGCATTCAAAGTACCACATTTTTGAATATTTGTAAAGCCTAATATCAAAGAATCCGGAACGATTCGGTTCTTGGGGCATGAGTTTCTGGAGAACGCGTCAGTTCGAGAGAAAGATTCCTGAAAGGACGCTCAAAAAGGGACGCAGGTGTCTGCGTCCCATAGAAAGGAGAAACTCTATGTTTGGACCGCTTCTATGCCTGGGGAAAAATGGGACGAGGGTACAAGCCTGCAGCCTTCACGATCTTTTCGATGGCCTCTTCCCATTCAATGGCCTGGATGTGGACTCCCTTGACCCCGGGTATTTCAAGGGCATGATGAATGAGCTCAACAGTGATCCTGATCCCCTCCTCCTCCTGCAGCTCTTTGGCTTTCTTCTTATCGTCACCTGCAGCGCTTTTTGCCTTGTTCATCCGGTCAATCAGGGCCTTCGGCACAGTCACACCCGCTACTGAAGAGTCCATGTATTTCAGCATCATTGCGCTCTTGGGAACGATAATGCCTGCCAGAAGGGCGGTCTTTTCAAGGATACCGAGGTTCCTCGCCTTTTCCATCTGTGATTTAAAGAGTTCCATGTCGTAGATGCCCTGGGTCTGGATAAAGTCCGCGCCGGCATCGACCTTTTTCTTCAGGTTGTATGGTCGGAAGTCCATAGGATCACCCATGGGTGTCCAGCTCGCGCCGATAAAGAACTGCGGCGGCACTTCGATCTTGTCGCCTCCCTGCTGCAGTCCCTCATCTCTCATCTTCTTGAGGATGCCTACAAGTTGTGTGGTATCAACGTCGTAGACGTTCTTCGCACCGGGATGGCCCTTCAGTTTCCCGGCAGCGCCGAACTTCTGGTGGTCACCGGCTATACAGAGGCAGTTCTTGAGGCCGAGGGCAGCAGCGCCCAAAAGATCGGCCTGCATGGCGATGCGGTTCCTGTCACGGCAGGTCATCTGCATGACCGGCTCAAGGCCTTCGCGAAAAGCTATGAAGGCTGCGGCAATGCTCGATATACGCACAATCGCAGTCTGGCAGTCCGTGATGTTTGCCGCATCGCAAAAGCCCTTCAGCCTGTGGGCCTTATGGACCACCTCGTCCGGGGAAGCGCTCATGGGAGGACCGAGTTCGGCTGTTACGGCGGGCTGTCCGCTCAGGATCACGCGTTCAAGATTGCTTCCGGATTTCATTTCTTGACCTCCCCCTTGGCTTTCTCCTCCTCCTTCTCTTCAAGTTCGGCGATATGCTCCAAAACAACTCTGCGGGGACCGCCGTGAGTGCCCGTTGACCAGTCCTTTGGAGGCTGTATCTCGAGGAGTTTTTCAAGTCTTCCCAATTTCTTCATCCTTTCGACGATCAGGTACCACGCGCAGTCCACCTGATCGCTGACCTCGCACTTCCCCTTGTTGGTGCCGCCGCAGGGGCCGTTCAAGAGCGACTTGGAGCAGCGGACGACCGGGCATATGCCGCCTGTAAGATGGAGAATGCAGTTTCCGCAGCCTCCGCAGAGTTCCGTAAAGACGCCGACCTGGGGAACGCCGCCGTAGAAAGAGGTGTTAATCCCCGGGTAGACCGGTATCTCGCCGATCCTCTCGGTCAGGAAGTTGACCCCCACGCCGCAGGCCGTCGAAAGCACGAGGTCATAGGTCTTCACGTCTTCCATCACCGGATCGAAAAACTCAGGCTCGCAGTGGCGCTCAACAGCGGCGTGCTTCACCTCCATGTCCCTTCCCTCTTCGATAACCTTCATCCTGATCATCGAGGCGATGATCTCCGCCTCTTTGCCGCCGCCCGCATGACAGATGGCAACGCAGGTATTGCATCCGAAAACAAGGACCTTCTTGAAGTCCTTGACCATTTCCCAAATTTCCTCAATCGGTTTCTGTGTCCCAACAATCATCGGTCTATCACTCCTTTATCTTACGCTTGGCGAGGGCAAGCCCTATGGGCGAAGGCCCGAGCCTGCGGATCTTTTCAGTGAACTGTGTGCAGATCTCTGCCCACCTCGGCCCCATGGCAGCAGACAGGTTGTACATCTCGAGACGGGCCGGATCGATGTTCAGCTTTGCGAGCAGATTCTTCACGTACGCTATGCGCCGGGCTGCGAATGTATTACCCTCCAGGTAATGACACTGGCCCTTCAGTCAGCCTGCAACGAAGACGCCGTCCACGCCCCGCTCAAAGGCCCTGAGAATATGGATGTGGTCCAGTTTTCCCGTACACGGGAGCCTTATGATCTTCACGTTGGGTGGATAAGAGAGCCTCATCACCCCGGCCAGATCAGCCGCAGCAAAGGCGCAGTAGTGGCATGCGAAGGCCAGTATGTTCGGCTCCCAGCCCGGCAGGCCTTCATGAGGCTTTTCAATGGTGAATATGTCCTGCTCAACTGCTGGTTCTGCAACTGTTGTCATTCTTCAATCCTCCAACGGCTCATATCTGCTTACTCGATCAATAGCAAAGTCACATGAGGATTCCCGATGAGTTCGCTTGCGGGAATGACGAGTGAGGCCCTGCTTGTAACCTCCTCGCTTCCTACGCGCCGATGACCCCGGCTTCAGACTCCACCGCCGCATCGATCATCGCAACAATCTGGTCATCACGGAAATTGTTCACCTGAAATGCCTTGGCAGGGCAGATGCCTGCACAGATGCCGCAACCCATGCATTTCACCTCGTTATGGGAGATCTTCCCGTCCTCGGCGATGTAGGGAGAGCCGAAGGGGCAGACCCTTAGGCAGCTCAGGCACGACATGCAGAGGTCGCGTTTGTGCTTTGCGATGATTCCCGAGACCGCGAGGCTCTCATGGGAGAGGATGACCCCTGCCCTTCCCGCCGCAGCCAGCGCCTGGCTGATGGTCTCATCGAGGTTCTTCGGGGCATGGCCGAGTCCCGCAACAAAGAGCCCCTCACTCGGGAAATCCACAGGACGGAGCTTTACATGGGCCTCGAGGAAGTACCCGTCTGGGTTCCTTGTGACTTTGTACATCTCTCCAACCCTGTCCGTTGTCGGATGCGGTCTGAGGCCCGTCGAAAGGACGAGCCAGTCGGCATCCACAACGAGTTCCCTGTTCAGCATATAATCCCAGGTCTTGATCTTTACCTTATTATTGCCTGCTGCCCCGACAGAGGGTTTCCTGTCCACGTCATATCTGACAAAGAGGACACCGAGATCACGGGCCTTAGCATAATAGTCTTCGCGGAGTCCATAGTTGCGCATGTCCCGATAAATGATAACGACCTGGGCCTTCGGGTTCCGCTCTTTTATAGCTATGGCGTTCTTCACAGCGTCCTGGCAGCATACGCGGGAGCAATACTGGTTAGGCTCCTCCCGCGATCCGACGCACTGGATCATCACGAATCTCTCGCTGTTCTTCGGTGTTTCGCCCTCGGCAAGCCTCTTTTCGAGCCTGCGCTGCGTGATGACTCTATCATTCTGTCCGTAAAGGTATTCCGTAGGCTCATACTCCACCCCGCCCGTGGCAAGGATGACCGCGCCGTGGTCAATGGTCGTACCGTCGGTGAGCGCTGTCTTGAAGTTTCCCACAAAACCTTCGGTCTTCTTCACCTCAACCCCGGTATAGACATTTATCCGTGGATGGGTCACGACCTCCCCGATCTTTGTCTTAAGAAACTGCTGTACGTCGTCTCCTTCGAGGGTACGGTAGACGTTCTTTAAGAGACCGCCGAGCAAAGTTTCGCGCTCGACAATGCTGACCTGAAAGCCCTGGTCAGCAAGGGCGAGGGCTGCAATCATCCCGGCAATCCCCCCTCCGATCACCAGGCATGCCGGCGTGACTCCTACGGTGTCGGTCTTGAGCGGCTCCTGGAGCCTTGACTTCGCAACGGACATCTTCACGATCTGGATCGCCTTCTTTGTGGCCACCTCGTTCTGACCTTTGTGGCACCAGGAACACTGCTCTCTGATGTCGGCGAGATCGAAGAGGTACTTGTTGAGACCCGCCTCGCGGATCGTCTCCTGGAAGAGTTTCTCATGGGTCCTTGGTGTGCACGAAGCGATAACGACGCGGTTTAGGTTCTGCTCCTTAATGGTCTGCTTGATCATCTCCTGGTTGTCCTGTGCGCAGGCATAGATCGTATTCGTAACATAGGTGACGCCGGGAAGGTCTTTTGCGGCACTCACCACCTGGTCGATCTCGACGGTTGAGGAGATGTTCGTCCCGCAGTGGCAGACAAAGACGCCTATCCTCGGCTCCTCACCCTTCACGTCCTTTTCCGGAGGCAACTCCTTTGTCACTGTCTCGGTACCGCGGGCCTCCGCAAGGAGCGCCATGGTCCTTCCCGCGACTGCGCTCCCCTGCATCACGGTCTCGGGGATGTCCTTCGGACCCTGGTAGATGCCGGTCACGTAGATCCCTCCACGGGTTGTCTCGATGGGCTTCAGGGGAGAGGTCTTCGCAAAGCGATAGGGGTTCATCTCGATGCCGAATTTCTCGGCAAACTCAGATGCGTCCTTGTGGGGCTGGATCCCGATGGAGAGGACCACCATGTCAAAGGTCTCATCGATGAGCCTGCCGTCTTCAGTCGCATAGCGGAGGATGAGATCATAGCTGGCGGGATCCTCCCTCACCGCTGAGATCATGGCCCGCTGGTAGCGGACACTGTATTCATTCTTCGCCCGTTCGACGTACTTGTCGAAGTCCTTTCCAAAGGCCCTCATCTCCATATAGAAGATCGTCGGCTCTATATGGGCGTCGTGTTCCTTGGCGATGATCGACTGCTTTGTCGCATACATACAGCAGACCGACGAGCACCAGGGATTCGCGTTACGACGGTCCCTTGAGCCGACGCACTGGATCCAGGCAACCTTCCTCGGATGTCTTCCATCAGAAGGCCGCTTCACCTCTCCCTTGTAAGGACCTGAAGCAGAGAGAATGCGCTCGAACTGTATGGAGGTCACGACGTTCTTCCATCTGCCGAGACCGAATTCTCCCCTCACCGTTGCGTCATAACGGTCGAGGCCGGGACTCAGGATGATCGATCCGATATTGAGCTCTATTTCCCTTCCCTTGTCTTCATAATTGATTGCCCCTGCCTTGCACGCCTTTTCGCAGGCGCGGCATTTCCCGGTGGTGAGGTAGATGCACTTTGAGGCATCGATGGCCCGCGTGTTCGGTACGGCCTGGGGGAACAGGGAATAAATCGCCTTGCGGACACCCAGTCCCTGATCGAACTCACTCGACACCTTCTTCGGACACTTCACCTCGCAGTCGCCGCACCCCGTGCACTTGCCGGAGTCAACATACCGGGGCGCGAGCCTCACCTTGACCCTAAAGTCGCCCTCTGCGCCCTCCACCGAAACGACTTCAGCCAGGGTGTGGATATCGATATTCAGGTGGCGGCCTGCCTCGACCATCTTCGGAGAAATCATGCACATCGAGCAGTCACCCGTCGGAAAGGTCTTATCCAGCATGACCATGGTACCTCCGATGGAGGGGTCCCTCTGGACCATGTGAACTCTGAATCCGCTGTCGGCAAGGTCGAGAGCCGCCTGCATCCCGCCGATGCCGCCGCCGACGATGAGCACCGACCCGATCTTCTTTGATGAACCGTTGTTGCTCATATCAGTTTCAACTCCTTGAGAAGTTCCATTGCGTCAGTAAAATGCCTGTCCACGTGCATCTCATGGGGACTGATTCCCATGGAGATACCGATGAGCTCGGTGATGAAGTAAACAGGGAGTCTCTCCTTTATCCCGTATTTTTCTGCGATCCTTTCCTGATAGGCGTCCATATTGAACTGGCACATAGGGCAGGTCGTGACAAGACAGTTTGCGCCTCTGGCGATGGCGTCCCTTAATATCCTTGACATGAGGAGGAGCGACTGGTCCATATCCACCACCGATGCCGTTGCACCGCAGCAATCCGTTTTATAGCTCCAGTCAAGGGGCTGGGTCCCGAGTGCCTTGCAGACGGTCTCCATCCCCTGGGGGTTTTCGACATTGTCCGGCACGTCCACATCACAGGGGAAACGGGTGAGAAGGCATCCGTAATAGCAGGCGGGCTTCAGCCCCTCCAGTTTCTTCGTCGCCTTTTCCGCGATCTCGCCTGACCAAACCTTAGGTGCGAGTACTTCGAGGATGCTAGAAATCTTCACTCCTTTCCCGACCTTCTTTTCGAGCTCGTCATTAATCGATTCCTTAAGCTCTGCGTCGCAGGAGAGGCGCTTCTGGGAGACGCGCATCCTGCTGTAACAGGATGAACAGGGGATGAAGATCTCGGGAAGACCGCTTGCGTCGGCAATGCCAAGATTCCTGGCAGGCAGTGCCACGGCCAGGAAATCATCCGTCTTGCTCGCCGAGGTTGCGCCGCAACAGTTCCAGTCCTCAAGTTCCTTCAGTTCGATTCCCAACTGCCCGAGGACCTTCTTGCACTGGACGTCATAGAGCTCTGAAGAAGCGTGAAGGGAGCATCCGGGATAATATGCTATTTCCATAGTCTACCTCTGCAATCCGTCACTCGGTCATCTTCCTTCTCAGCCGGCTCAGCCCTTCTTCTCGTCTTTAGCCTTTTTATAGAGGCGCTTCACCTCAGGAAGTCCTTTCACCTTCTCGAAGGAAAGGTGCATCCTTTTCTTCTTCATCATGTCAGCGCCGAGCCTGGCCTGGTTCTTCATCTCCTCAACAATCGCCTTCAATCCTCCCCGCTTTACCTCAGCGATTGCGGTCTTTGCCTCGTACATACCCATGCACTCGAGTTCGTTGAAACGGCCGAAGTGGGACGTCGAGACCATAAAGGCGTTGTGGAACTCGGCGATCTTCGGTCTGAGCGGTGTGAGGTGGGCTTCCTTTGCCATCTGCTTGAGGACTTCGTTGATCCTCGCCGTCTGGATATTATTCGGGCAGCGCGTACCGCAAGTATAACAGGCTAGGCACTTCCATACAAGGAGGTTATTGAGGGCTTCCTCTTTTTCCCCGAGGAGGATCATGCGTATGAGGCGATCAGGCGTGACGCCGGTTTCGTCGCCCACCGGACAACCGGCAGCGCAGCGACGGCATTGGTAACAGGCCAGGACGTTTTGACCCGACCGCTCCATGACCTCTTGGACAAGGGACTGAGAAACTTCAGGTTCAAACGTACAGACGGGTGACGACATGTTCTCCAACTCCTTCCATTCTTTCCCGACTCTTCCTTCGTAATGAGGAACTTCCAAAGAAGTCTAGAAGATCTTTTTTATTATAACCAATCGGTCATTGAAAATCCAACGGCAGTGATCTCCCATTCACGCATCCAACGAGAGGCAACCGGTGAAGGGCATCTCTCTGTTTGGTGGTAAGTCATGGGATCTGCTCTTTTCAGGTCCCATCGGCTATAATGGGAATGTCGAAACCATGACGGAGACCGTATATATTAACAGACTCATAATAGTATGAACTCTCTTTGTAAAATTCCTCCTAACCTCCCTTTTCCAAGGGGAGGGAAATCCCCTCTTCGGCAAAGAGGGGCGAGGGGAGATTTTCTGATTATGTCTATTCTATTTTGAAACTCTTTATATATATAATTATTTCATGAGACTTCGGGGTCCATCGCTCTTTACCATCATCTTCATCCTTGCAGGGCTCTGCATCGGTGATAGTTCGCGCGCAAGCAGGGACCATGGGAGCAATACGGCGTTTCAGGATGGGGTAGCCGCCCAGGTCATGAAGATCCATGACGGAGATACGCTCAGTGTCAGGATTGGCGGCAAGACCGAGAAGATCAGATTGATAGGAATCGATGCTCCTGAGGTCGGCCAGAGACCTTGGGGAGAAAAGGCGAAGAGGCACCTCGCCGATCTCATAGGCGCCTCTGACATAACCATTGTGACCGATGTCAGAAAGAGAGACAGATATGGCCGTCTCCTTGCATATGTCTGGTCAACTGCAGGAAGATTGGTGAATCTTGAGATGGTAAGGGACGGCTATGCTGTCATCTATACTGTTCCACCGAATGTCAGGCATGTTGACCAGCTGAGGGCCGCGCAGAGGGAGGCAAGAGAGAAGAAGAGGGGCATATGGGCAGCAGGAGGACTCCTGGAGTCGCCCCGGGATTACAGGGCGGGACATCCCAGATGATTATGAAACCTGCTCTCAGGACCCGATTCCTCAGCGATAGAGACAATGATCCAGTTTGCCGCAAGGAAGCTGGGGATGCAGGAGAGCAGTCGCCTTAAGGATTTCCTCCCTGTTGCCGCCGATAATCATTTATTCTATAATATTTCATTCTTCTTGATGCCACAATGACACCTATGGAGAGCATCCATGCACCTTTTTAGATACCGGAACGGAGAACTCTATGCCGAAGAAGTGGCGGTGAGGGAGCTTGCCGAAACGTATGGCACCCCTCTTTACGTCTATAGTTACAATACCCTTATAAGACATTTTCAGGCCTATCGTGATGCCTTTGATCATCTGCCCAATCTCATCTGCTTTGCGCTCAAGGCAAATTCGAATTCCGCGATACTCCGTACCATCGCCCGGCTGGGAGGTGGCGCGGACGTTGTATCAGGTGGAGAGTTATTCAGGGCCCTCAAGGCAGGGATACCGCCGAAGAAGATTGTCTATGCCGGCGTAGGCAAGAGAGAAGACGAGATACGGTATGCCCTCAAGTCCGGAATCTTGATGTTTAATGTGGAGTCCGGCAACGAACTCGCCGAGATCGACAGGATTGCGGGGATTATGAGGCTCAAGGCGCCTATCGCCCTCAGGGTCAATCCCGACATCGATCCTCAGACTCATCCCTATATATCCACGGGTCTCAAGAAACATAAATTCGGGATACCGCTTGAAGAAGCTCTTGAATACTATAAGCTTGCCGACAGCCTCAAGAATATTGACGTTGTCGGCATCCATAAACATATCGGGTCACAGATTACCAAGGTCTCTCCCTTTGTTGAGGCCCTGAAGAAGACCCTCCTCCTCGTTGATGAACTGCAGGAACATGGCATCCGGATATCCTCCGTTGACATCGGCGGAGGACTCGGTATCACATACAAGGATGAAGCCCCGCCGGTCCCCAGGGACCTCGCGAAGAGTCTTGTCCCCCTGCTCAAGGGCAGGAAACTCACGGTCATCGTGGAACCCGGCAGGTCGATCGTCGGCAATACAGGGATCCTTGTCTCCAAAGTGCTCTATCTGAAAGAGCGGCCTGATAAGACCTTTGTTATTGTCGATGCCGGGATGAACGATCTCATGAGACCTTCCCTCTATGACGCCTATCACCATATAGAGCCCGTTGTGAGGAAGAGGAGGAAGACCTTTTTCGCCGATGTCGTGGGGCCGATCTGCGAATCCGGCGATTTCCTCGCAAAGGAGCGGGAGATGCCCGAAATGAAACAGGGAGAATACCTTGCGGTGATGTCGGCCGGGGCCTATGGATTTTCGATGAGCTCACAGTATAACAGCAGGCCCCGTGCAGCAGAGGTGATGGTCAATGGCAAGGGACACTCCGTAATCCGCAGGCGAGAAACGCACGAGGACCTTATAAAGGGTGAGGTCGTCCCTGCCTTTTTGGAAGAACGATGAAACTGCCCTTCACAAAGATGGAGGGGCTGGGAAATGACTTCATCCTTGTCGATTGCAGGGAGTTCAATCCTCCGGATATCTCTGCCCTTGCACAGAAGCTCTGCCACAGAAGGTTCGGCATTGGTGCAGATCAACTCCTCCTCCTCTACCCGTCAGAGCGGGCCGATTTCAGGATGGTCATTGTCAACGCCGACGGCAGCGAGGTCGAGATGTGCGGCAACGGGATCAGATGCTTTGCGAAATACGTCTGGGACAAAGGACTGTCTGACAAGAGGGCGATCAGGGTCGAGACACTTGCGGGCATCATCATTCCCGAACAGAGGGATAGTCTCATAAGAGTCGATATGGGTGAACCCGTGCTCGAACCCTCAAAGGTACCGGTGGAGATACCCGATTATCAGCCTGAAACCCTTCATTCGGGAGAGAGACCGATGATCATCGATTACCCTCTCTTCATCGATGACGCCCTTTTCAAGATCACCTGCGTTTCGATGGGCAACCCCCATGCCGTTATAGTCGTGGACAATGTGACCACCTTTCCTGTGGCATACTACGGTCCGATGATAGAAAATCATCACTTCTTTCCGAAGAGGACCAATGTGGAGTTTATCGAAATCATGAGTCCCTCTGAGATAAAGATGCGTGTTTGGGAGAGGGGAGCCGGCGAAACGATGGCCTGCGGCACCGGAGCGTCTGCCGTTGTTGTAGCAGCCAGCCTCAAGGGTCTCACTGCCAGAAGTGTCACCGTTCACCTCATGGGAGGGGACCTGTTCATTGAGTGGTCTGCTGACAATCGCGTCTCCATGTCAGGACCTGCTGTGGAGGTCTTCACGGGGGTCTTCAACTTTGAGACGAGGACTGAATCTTGATACCGTCACCACAAGTCGAGTGAGGAGGAGCATATGTTCAAAGGATCTATCGTAGCAATCGTCACACCGTTCAGGAACGGAAAGATCGATGAGAGGGCCCTGGGAGAACTTATCGATTGGCATATCTCGAGCGGTACGAACGCCATCGTTCCCTGCGGCACAACCGGTGAATCTGCGACCCTTGATTACGAAGAGCATTACCGGGTCATCGAAATGACGGTCAACGCCGTGAACAGGCGCGTGCCTGTCATAGCCGGTACCGGTGCGAATGGCACTGACGAAACAATCATGATTACGAGAAAGGCGAAGGAACTTGGCGCCGATGCCGCCCTCCTTGTCTCTCCCTATTACAACAAACCCACGCAGGAGGGACTTTACCGTCATTACAAGGCCGTTGCTCAGGCGGTCGATATCCCGATCGTGCTTTACAATGTGCCGGGAAGAACGGCAGTGAACATACTGCCGCCTACGGTAGCCCGTCTCAGAGAGATACCGAATATCGTCGCCATAAAAGAGGCCACCGGCGATATGAAGCAGGTCAGCGAGGTCATAAGACTCTGCGGTGAGAGCATGACCGTCCTGTCGGGAGATGACTTCACCACCCTGCCGCTCATGGCGCTCGGCGGCAAAGGGGTCATCTCCGTCTCTGCAAACGTCGCACCCCGTGAGGTCTCAGAGATGTGCAGGCTCTGGGCAGGAGGTAGACACGAAGAAGCAAGGGCATTGCATTACCGTCTTGAGCCGGTCAATGGCGCAATGTTCATCGAAACCAATCCTATCCCTGCAAAGACAGCCCTGGCGATGATGGGAAAGATACAGGAAGAGTTTCGCCTTCCCCTCTGCGAGATGTCCGACGCCAACAAGGAAAAGCTCAGGAAGACGCTGAAAGATTTCGGACTCCTCTGAGAAAGCATTCTTTACCTGTCCTGTCGAAGATGAACTTTTTTTCATTGTAGTTGCGTAATTTAGATACGCCTTGACTCTCGGCGCCCTGCCGATATACAATATTATCGTTGACTGAAATACATCCTGTGCAGGGAGAAACCCTCCCACCTGCACAGTTTCGCGGGAACACACCTTCCCCGCATTCCCGCGATTTCCGGGCCCTCTACCCCCATAGGGGGCCCTTCATTTATTCTCTCATAGTTTTCATTTCATTCCCCTTTAGCGGGGCTCTTCCCTCGAAGCAATGCCTCGGGGTGGCGTTCAAGGTAATCGGCCAGAACACGGATGGAGCGGGAGAGCTCGGCGATCTGCTCAAGTGTCCTGTTTATCTCGTATCCGACGTTTGCATTCTGCAGGGCGACTGCGTTGACATTTTTGACCGCTGTGTGTGTTTGTTTCAGAGTATCTTGGGCTGCAGAGAGGGTCTCTTTGATGCTCGATGCGACCTGCCCGGGTACACCTTCATCGAATCTGAGTGTTTTTTCGGCCTGTGCAAAGGCTGTACGGGAGGCATCCGCTGTCCCCTTGATTTGCGAAACGAGAGGCCCGATCTCGGTATTGAGAGTTTTCACGAGCACATCTGCGTCTTTGAGCAACTGATTCAGCGAGCCGATGCTTGCCTGAAGGTCGCGGGAATTGACGAGCCCGGTTATTCCTGCAAGGGTTTCATTTAATCTGTCGGCGATCTCCCTGAGCGGCAACTCCTCCAATCTTTTTGTCAGTTGCTCCAGACCCGAAGGGATTGTCGGGATCTCAGGATACCGCTTTTCGAGGCCCACAAGCCTGATCGGCGTATTCGGGTAGAAATCGAGATTGACCACGAGCTGGCCGGTGACAAAGCTCTGCAACTGAAGCTGAGCTCTCAGTCCTTTCTCTATCAGCGCCTGAAGAAACCGTTGGTCATAGCCATGATCGTCCCCTAGCGGCACGATTTTTTGCGGATAGACTTCTATGTAAACCGGGACGAAAGCGGTGAGGTCTCTTGCATTGAGTTCCACGACGATATCGGTCACGTGCCCTATCTGTGCGCCATGAAACACAACCGGCCCCCCCACCGTGAGCCCTTTCACCGAACCCTCAAAGAACATCACACTCCTATCGGCCTTTGTGAAGAATTTGCCTGAACCGAAAATGAGTATGCCTGCAACGAAGAGGGAAATAGCGGCAAGAACGAAGAGCCCGATGAGACTCTTGCTTGCCTTCTTGCTCATTTGCGCCCTCCTTCACGGATATTTTCCCCACCGCTTGTCAAAAAATTCCTGACCCTTGGATCTCTGGAGGTTGCAAGAAGTTCCTTAGGGTTCCCGCCTGCGATCATGGTCTTCGTCTCTGCGTCAAGGAATACCGAATTATTGCCAACAGAAAAAATGCTTTGAAGGTCATGGGTTACAATCACTACGGTGGCACCGAGGCTGTTCCTCAGTTCCAAAATAAGCCTGTCGAGCAATCGGGCGCTGACAGGGTCAAGTCCGGCAGAGGGCTCATCAAAGAAGAGGATTTCAGGGTCCAATGCCATCGCGCGGGCCAGTCCGGCGCGCTTTTGCATTCCTCCACTAAGTTCGGAAGGATAATATTCCTCAAAACCCGCAAGACCGACCAGGGAGAGTTTGAACGAAACGATCTCGGCGATTCTGGCAGGGCTAAGGTCGGTGCACTCCTGAAGGGGTAGAGCCACATTTTCGGCCAGGGTCATGGAAGTCCATAGTGCTCCGCTCTGATAGAGCACCCCGAAGTTTTCAAAGAGCCGACGGCGCTCTTGCTCTTCTGCATTCCAGAAGCTTATCCCTTCGTACAGCACCTGTCCTTTCACCGGCTCCAAGAGTCCAACCAAGCCGCGCATAAGGGTACTCTTTCCACAGCCGCTTCCGCCCATGATGATAAAGATGTCCCCCTTGGTCACCGTGAAGGTAAGGTCTTGCTGGATCACTACATCCCCGTAGGCCAATGTGAGGTCCTGTACCACAATCTGGGGCTCCCGTTTCTCCATATTTTCTGTTCCAGGTGATTAAATGTCAAGTGTGTTACATATGACCGTGATCACCGCCATCGCCACGACGATGCTGACGATACCGGTTACCACTGAAGAGGTTGTCGCGTCACCCACGTCAGCGGCGCTCCTGCCGCACTGCATGCCCCTCATACACCCGGAAAGTGCAACAAGGACGCCGAAGACAGCGGCGCTGAAGAGTCCCACCCAGAAGTCGTTCAGGTGCACGGATGTGCGAGTCTTCGTGTAGTATTCCAAGAAATTCAGGTCCAGCATCGAGACACCAATGATCAGGCCGCCGAGTATGCCCATGAAGTCTGCAAAAAGGCTCAGGAGAGGCATCATAAGGAAAAGGGCGAGCATCCTGGGCAGAACGAGGAACTCCATGGGCGATATGCCAAGGGTCTTCAAGGCGTCTATCTCCTCGTTCACCTGCATCGTGCCGAGCTGAGCGGCGAATGATGCCCCCGTACGGCCGGCCATGATGATAGCCGTCATGACAGGGGCGAGGAAGCGGACCATGCCGATGCCTACAATGCTTGCGACATAGATCTGAGCACCGAAGATCTTAAGCTCGATTGCGCCGATAAACGCCAGGATAAGCCCAACCAGGATACTGATAAGGGAAACTATCGGAAGGGCCTGAGCGCCGCATTGCTGGATAATGAGAAGCAGGTCGGACCGTCGAAATCGAGCTTTCCCGGTAACGAGACGCAGAAAAGCAATAAAGGCATTCCCGACAAAGTCTGTTACGTCGAGAAGTGACCGCCGGAATACCAGCGCTGGTTCTCCGAACCGCTCAAGGATAGGGATTCGCGCCGGTTCCTTTTCCTTCACCTTTCTCTCCGGCACTGCGGAAGCAAGGGCGAGGAGCCGTTGCACGCCCTCAGGAAGGCTGTTCTCTTCCACCGTTATATTCCTCCTTGAAGCCAAAGTACGAACCCTGATCACAAATGTCGGAAGCGTACTGTCCCAGTCCCTCAGGTTCTCCGCCATAAACAATATACGTTCTACCCGAGGCCCCATTTCGAGTTGCTTCTCTACCTCACGTGCAGCCGGGACTCTACTCTTCCTTTTCCAGCTTCCCGCAAGACTGATAAGGAGTGTATCTGAATCCTTCCTGCTGAAACGAAGAGATAACGGTTCCATCAACGAATCCTCTTCTTGTTTCTCGTGCCCTGCGAGGTGACACGTCCAAGACGAAAATGTCTATCACCGGCGAACCGCTTCATGCCATTGTTCACGGGGCTTTCGAAAACTGACTCTTGCGTACATACTATCACAAGAGTTCCGGACCCGCAACGGTTATGGGCAGGAAATCCCAGTATGTGACAGAGTCCTTCATCCACGTGACAAGGCTCGTATTGCCGTCCTGGGATATCACGATGGCGAGCACATCAGGAATCTCTTTGCAGAGGTGATAGGCCGCAAGATGGCGGGTACCGACACCTTCAGCCCGCTCATACACCCTCTGTTCTCCTTCTGCGTCCATGGCGCGTGCAATGAAGTCTTCTTTGCTGAAGGCGCCCTTTACCACTCCTCCAAAGCCGACGAGATCAAGACCCCTTGTCAAAATGACTGCTCCGTCAACCGTAGCCAAATTGGCGATGAAACGTGCGCATTCGAAGAGGGCCTCATCAAGTTCCAGGAGAGTTTTGTTCGTGGCGGCAACATATTCGCTCCATCCGACAACGTTGCCGGGTCCTCCCGATGACCCGTAGTGCTTTGCGAGTTCGTTCATTATGCCGATTGTCAGCCAGTGCAACCGTCGCACGGGCTTTTCGTCCCGGAACATATACTTTATGAAGACGTACGGATTGGGAGAAGTTATCCTCTGAATCAGGCCCGGAGGGAAAAAAATGATGGTCCCTCCATGCTTCATGTTTCTGATGCTGCTGATTATCCGCTTGACGACCTGCTCATAAAGTCTCGGAACGAAATCCTCCCTTACAGTCGCCCAGGCTTCGTCCGCGACCGGCCGGCTCTTGATATGCATCTCCACAATTTCTTTATTGAAACTCGCCGTCCGTTTTGCTAACCATCGTGAGTGCAGAACGTTCGTAGAAGGCATTATTATCCGTCCTGCGCTTAATTGCGCGAGTATGTGTGGCCCGCGGTAAGCCCTTATGCTCCCCGGTCCCGTAATATCAAGGACAAGAGAATCAGGCATCGGCATGACTACTTTGCTGCCACCCTGGAACGCCTGTATCCAGCGGGTTCCCGAGTTGATCAATCCCCATATCCGCAGACCTTCCTCAGGATCGTGACGGATGCCGATGAGCGAGCTTTCGAATTCAGAGGCGGGGCTCAGTTTCAGCAATTCGTATTCATGAAAAGCACGTGGCTCCTCAAAAACAATTCTGAGAAATCCGTAAGGAGGACCGAGTTCAGAAGGAAACTCTGAGGGATCACAGAGGGCTATCCTGAAGCGCTGAGACCTCAGTTCCTCGCTCATCATGCTCACCTGATAACAGGTTGATATGAGATACTCGAGAACCTCGCGATCAGGCAGCTTGCCGTATCCTTCAGAGGGTTCCCTCTCCGGAAAGGCGCCCCAGAGTCTCAGGATCTCTTCAGATAAGTGATGCGGATACGCATGTTTCATAAAGAATGACCTATTCGCCCGATTGAGGATCAGGGTAGCCGTTTGAGAAAAATCGTTTCAAGCACCCCTCGCCCCGCTTGTACCGGTCCACACTTAGCCTTGACGGCCTATCCCGGTTCTGTCGTCGATGATCACATGGGATCATGCCATCGTCCCGATGGTCTTGCGAAAACGCCCCAGTGCGATACTGAACAAGACCGTGCCGATCAGGGCAAGGGCCGCGAATTGTTTCCACACAACCTCCAGGCCTGCACCTCGGTATAAAATCGCCTGGGCCATCATGACGAAATGGGTGTCGGGCGCCGCCAGCATGAGATACTGCACCAGCGTGGGCATGCTCTCCCGCGGCGTTGTTGCTCCCGAGAGCATTTGAAAGCACAGCAGAACCAGCATCGCCAGCAGTCCGAACTGGGGCATCGA
>DASRZP010000042.1 GCA_035686305.1 Thermodesulfovibrionales bacterium
AAATCTGTTACCTTTAAATTCGTCAGTTCCTTTACTGGCATGGGTGTATCCTCCTTTTTTTGTTCTTTGGTCGGAACAATGGAGAATACACCCTTTATTTTCTTACTTCAAGAATTTTACACAGAAGATTTTACGCTACCATATCCCATGCTCCTTAATCCTCAAGCCATGACCTCCTTGTCGTCAGGGCAATCGAGAAACAAAATGGGTTAAAATAAACGATGGACAGAGATCATGCCCTATCGGAACTTTCCAAGTGCGTCAGATGCGGAACCTGCAAGACATACTGTCCAACCTATGAAGAGGGTCTGTCGGAGCCTGTGAG
Source organism: Thermodesulfovibrionales bacterium (assembly GCA_035686305.1). Classification (NCBI taxonomy): domain Bacteria; kingdom Pseudomonadati; phylum Nitrospirota; class Thermodesulfovibrionia; order Thermodesulfovibrionales; species Thermodesulfovibrionales bacterium. The sequence continues at coordinate 326 of DASRZP010000042.1, forward strand.
CGCCCGCGGGCGACTGACGCTTCTCAGAGGATTCCTTACCGGCCAGATCGGTCCGTCGCCTCTTCTCATGGACCGGATATTCAGCTGCGTCCTTTGCGGGGCATGCGAAAAGCTCTGTCCGCCGCGTGTTGAGATAACAGAGGCGATATACCACGGCAGGAGAGTTTTGCGGGACTCGGATCACAAGAGGAGGTTCCTCAGAAAGGTTGCCGGCGTTGTTTTCAAGCGTCCTACCCTTAGCCACAGGATTGCACGGCTCCTTCAACCTGTGGCATTGCCCTATCTTTTTAAGAAGGGCATACCATTCTGCATCCCCGTGTCTGCTCATCCCCTCAGGGACAATCTGCAGGTCTATAAGCCGCAGAAGAGGATCGGACGTGTCGCTGTATTTACAGGATGTAGCACCAACTTTCTTTTTCCCCATCTGGGACTCTCTCTCATCAATGTCCTCGTACATCTCGGATACGAAGTCGTCCTCCCAAAAGGAGAGGTCTGCTGCGGCGCGCCTCTGAGGGGGCTCGGGCTCGAAGAAGAGGCGGCCGCGATGGCACGGAAGAATTACCTGGCATTTAGCAAACTCAAGACCGATGCCGTTGTGAGCCTTTGCCCCACCTGCATCCTTTCCCTTAAGGTCTCCTATACCAGTCTTATCGGTGAGGGTCTGAAGAATGCTGCTGATATATCGACTTTTCTTTCCGACAGGATCGAGGGTGTTCCCCTGCGTCCCCTGAATTCCTTCACTTCTGTTACGTACCACGACCCTTGTCATCTCAATTATTCCCTCGGAGTGCGGGAAGAGCCGCGACGGGTAATCCGGACCACGGGCGTCGAACTTATTGAGGCAGAGGGCGACGGCTGCTGCGGGTTTGGCGGTCTCTTCAGCCTTCAGTACCGTGACGTGTCACAGGACCTTCTCAGGAACAGGATCGACGCATATACCAGGACAGGGACTGACGCCGTTGTCACGTCGTGCACAGGCTGCATGATCCAGTTGATGAGCGGTTTGAAGGACAAGCAGGTCTTCCACATCATCGAGCTCGTCGAAGAGGCTATCTGTTAAAATAAAATGGTAAAATAACAGGATCATTCAGGAGGTTCAATGCCCATATTCGAATATGCCTGTAATGCATGTGGTGAGGATTTTGAGAAACTGGTTTTCGGGAACCAGAGCGTCACCTGTCCAAAATGTTCTTCCGAAGACATCAAGAAGAAGCTTTCTCTCTTTGGAATGAGCGGCGTCGAGAAGCCAGTTTCCTCGGGCTCATCAGGATGCGGCTCCTGCAGCAGCGGCTCGTGCAGCACCTGTCATTAACGTGGCGGGGATTGTTCCTCCGGGCAGCCATCACCTCTACCGTTCAGGATACTTGAAGGGGTTCCCCCTTATTATTTTGCTCAGCCGTAATGGTCTGCCGTCGAACAGGAAGACGGCCATGCCCCGTTCCTGTATTGTCTCGCTCCCGACGACCCAGCTCCCTTTCCAGGCCACATTGAGATAGACCATCGATTTCTCTATCTCGACCCATTTCGGCGTGAAGGTGAGGTCAACGGAATCAAAATGCTTGATGGAGTTAATGAAGTCTTTGTATCCATCACTGGTCGATATCTCCTGGATAGCAGAAAAGTCCTTTTTTACATATGCAGCACGCAGCCTCTCTGAAAGGGAAAAGGCTTCGGTCGATGTCTTGCTCTCCTGGGAGACCTGTTTGACCTCTTTCTTTCCCCCGCAGGCAGAGACAGAGAGTAACAGGAAGAAGATAAAAACGCAGAGACAAGGCTGCAGACTCCTGCGAGGGTCACGTATTCTTTGCTCCCTGTTCATCACCGAAGGATATTCCTCTCTCATGCTGCCTCCGAAGTTCCGTCGTGAAAATTGTCTTAATAATAAAGCTTATGAAGTATTTTTTCAATCCACATCCAACTGGATGCAATAATTCAGTCTCTTCCGTCTCTTGTGGAGATCTGACCCCGGAATTTCTTATGGCTCCTTGTTCCGGCGGTCTTGTATCTCCCAGGTAATCGCGTATATAATAGTATGGATTCGCCTCAGTCGGACCGCCTGAGGATGCTTCCCCGAGGAAAAGAGGATTGAGGGTGGTAGTCAATGCTTATTGGGTATAACACGAATGTTCCTTACAAGGGGAAGATGTATCATGTTCAGACGGAGGATACCGGGCAGGCCAGGCACACCCTTGTGACCCTCCTGTATTACGAGGGTGCGATCCTCAGGTCCCAAAAAACGAGCTATGCTGAATTTATCGGACGCCCTGACTTCAAGGAACGGGTAAGGGAGCTGATGAAGGAGCAGCATAAGGCGATGATCAAGGGACTTATAGCCGGGAGATTCGAAGAAGAGCAACCCCTCAGTGAAGAGAAGGTCCCTGGCTCCTCAGAAGCTCCCGTCAATTCCACGCGGGAGAACTCAGAGCCCGAAACAGAGGGTGAGGCCGGAAAGCCTTCGGAGCAGGAGAACCCCTGCCGGAGGAACGGCAAGAGTCTTGACGATATTTTTCGTGAACATATATCGAGAAAGGTGAAGGACGGATGAGTCAACCATCGCCACGTGCAAAGGATATACCGTGTTTATGCGGCTACGCAAGAGATCTGCGGATTGAGATCCTCAAGATGCTGACAGCGGCAGGTTCGGGCCATACCGGCGGTTCCCTCTCTGCAGTTGACATTGTCGCAGCACTCTATTTTTGTAAAATGAGACACCGACCGGACGATCCGTCCTGGAGGGAACGGGACCGCTTCATCCTGTCAAAGGGTCATGCTGCGCCGCTCCTCTATGCGGTGCTTGCCCTTGCGGGATACCTTGACAAGGATCTGCTGAAGACGCTCCGCCGGGTTGACAGCCCTCTCCAGGGGCATCCGAGTTCGAAGCTCCTCAAGGGTGTTGAGGTATCTACCGGTTCCCTGGGGCAGGGTCTTTCGATAGCGAACGGAATTGCCCTGGGGCTGAAGATGGATGGCCTTCCTTCACGTGTCTACTGCCTCATGGGCGACGGTGAACTGCAGGAAGGTCAGATTTGGGAGGCCGCGATGAGCGCTGCCCATTACCGGCTTGATAACCTCTGCGCCATCGTCGATAACAATGGCCTCCAGATAGACGGTCACTGCTGTGACGTGATGAATGTCGAGCCCATCACCGATAAGTGGCGCGGGTTTGGATGGAATGTGCTGGACATCGACGGACACAATATGGAGCAGATCCTGGGTGCCCTTGATGAGGCAGAGAAAATAAAGGGGATGCCGACCGTGATCGTGGCGCGCACAGTGAAGGGGAAAGGCGTCTCCTTTTTTGAAGGTAAGGCCGAATATCACGGCGTCACCCCGACAAGGGAAGAACTCGAAAGGGCATTGAAGGAGTTATAGCAGATGGGCGAAAGGACGGAGCAGAAAGAGCAGAAGACATCCTCCCTTTGTCCCCCCCTTAGCAAGGCGGGGCACGGGGCGGGGAAGCAGGCAGAAGCGACCCGCGATGCCTATGGGAAGGCACTCTTCGAACTCGGCAAGAGGAAGAGTGAAGTTGTCGTTCTTGACGCTGATTTGTCGGGTTCTACGAAGACGAAGAAGTTTGCCGATGCCTTCCCTGAGAGATTTTTCAACCTCGGTATCGCTGAGCAGGATATGATAGGCACGGCAGGTGGCCTTTCCCTTACCGGAAAGATACCCTTTGCGTCAACCTTTGCTATCTTCGAGACGGGGCGTGCGTGGGAACAAGTGCGGCAGACGATCTGTTACTCCCATCTTAATGTGAAGCTCGTTTCGACCCATGCGGGGATAACAGTCGGTGAAGACGGAGCGTCCCATCAGGCCCTGGAAGACATCGCCCTCATGAGGGTCATCCCTGATATGACCGTGATCGTCCCTGCTGACGGTACAGAGACGGAACAGGTGATCAGCGCTGTCGCAGAATACTCCGGTCCTGTCTATGTGAGACTCGGAAGGGCAAAGGTCCCTGCTGTTCTCCCCGACGATTATACCTTCCGGATCGGAAGGGCCTATGCCTTCCATCTCGGGAAAGACGCGAACATCCTGGCAACGGGAATCATGGTCTCTGTTGCCCTCGACGCAAGGAAGATACTGGAGGCTGACGGATTGGACGTCGGCGTCGTAAATGTTTCGACAATAAAACCGCTCGATGAGGATGCTGTGCTCAGGGCGGCCGAAGCGAAACTGATTGTTACGGCAGAGGAACACTCGATCATCGGCGGCCTCGGCAGTTCGGTCTGCGAGCTTCTTTCGGACAGGAAACCGATGATGGTGAAGCGGATCGGCGTGAGGGATACCTTCGGCCGTTCAGGCAAGCCCGATGAGCTGATGCAATACTACGGATTAACAGCAGAGGAGATTGCTAGGACCATCAAGACATCTCTATGATACACTTTCAGGATGTATCGAAATACTATGCTACGAACACGGCCCTGAGGAACATAAACCTCTCCTTTAAGAAGGGCGAGATGGCATTCATCACAGGGCCGAGCGGCGCAGGGAAGTCTACCCTCCTTAGGCTTATCTATGCAGCAGAATTCCCTGATTCAGGAAAGATATCCGTTGCCGGCTGGCAGTCAGACACCCTCAACGGTTCCGGTATCCCTCTTTTGCGGAGAAATATAGGGGTTGTGTTTCAGGACTTCAGGCTCCTCGACAATAAGAATGTTCTCGATAATGTGGCGTTGGCATTGCGGGTGAGGAATGTGCCTGAAAGGGAAGTGAGGGAACGGGTCCTCGATACCCTCAAAATGGTGAACCTCAGGCACAAGACAGACAGTTATCCCTCTTCCCTGTCCGGCGGTGAGCAGCAGAGGGTTGTGATAGCGCGCGCAATTGCCGGAGAACCGATCATCCTCCTTGCCGACGAACCGACAGGCAATCTCGATCCCGATACCGCTTCTGGAATCATGAGGATCTTTAAAGAGATCAATGCGAAGGGAACGACCATCATTATCGCCACCCATAACAGGGAGCTTTACCGGGACAGCGGCAAACGGGTCATAAAGATTGACAGCGGTTCTCTCGCGGGAGAGTTTTTTGGGTAGGGGTATGCCGTATTTTATAAGAGTTGCGCTCAGGAGTCTCCTTCGCGAACGGTGGGTCAATCTCCTCTCGATCCTGACCATTGCGATGGGGCTGCTCGTGATCTCCCTCGTGGCCCTCGTCATCTACAATGTCGACCTTCTGACGAGGAGGCTGCCTGAGAAGTTCTCCGTTGTGGCCTATCTGAAGGACGGCGTCTCTGAACAGGAGGCGCTTCAGATCGCGGCATCCCTGAGAAGGCATAACAGTGTCGAGAAAGTCAGATACATCTCAAAGGCCGAGGCAATAAAGGAGCTGAGGTCTTCAGTGAGGGACGCTGATTATATCCTTGAAGGTCTGAGCGAAAACCCCCTCCCCGCCTCTCTCGAGATACGGCTGAGGAAAGAGGCCGTAGGTCCTGAATCCGTCAAGGCCTTTGCTGATGAAATAAAGAAGATGACAGGGATAGAGGATCTGCAGTATGGCGAGAAATTTCTCCTCTCGATTCATTCCCTGCGGGCGGGTGTGAAGACCGTAGGCCTTATCCTCACGCTCGTTATGGCTGCCGGCGTAATCTTCATATGTTACAGCACTGTCAAGATACTCTTTTACCGCAGGAAAGAAGAGATCGAGACACTGAAACTCCTGGGCGCTACCCGGGGATTCATACGGGTGCCTTTCCTTGTTGAAGGAGGGGTCATCGGGGCTTCGGGCAGCGGTATCAGTCTGTTCATTGTCCTCGCTCTTTACCAGGGCGTTTTTAAATCGTTGAGCGTGGCAGCTCCTCTCTTCGGCGCTGTCCTCTTCCCTCCGGAGGTCCTGGTATCGATACCTTTTGCAGGCCTTTTCCTTGGGATTACCGGGGCGCTTATAGCTGTCGGAAGGATACGATATTAGGGTTGAAGCCTTGCAGGTTCCTGACCACGGGATACGAAAGGACCAATGAATCAAGGAGCAACGGGAAAGGGGAAAGGGGGAAATTCTGGGGCCTCCCTCCTGTTGGCCGCGGCCTGGTGCCTTCCTTTTCTCTTCAGTCTCTTCTTCTCTCTCTTCCCCCCATCTGCAAGGGTCTTTGCCGAAGGCCCGAAAGAGCAGTACAAGAAGATCCAGAAGGAGATGGAGGAGCACAGGCGCGGACTTGAAGACGCGAAGAAAAAGGAACATTCCGTCCTGGAAGAGATCGATACCGTGAACATGAGAATGGATGCTATTGAGGCGGAGTTAAGAAAGCAGCGCCTGAGGATTCACCGGACAGAGTCAGAAATAACGAAGGTCGAAGCCGAGATATCTGTAAACCGGGAAGAACTCAGCAGGAAAAAGGCATGGATGAGGAGAAAACTCCGCACGATGCAGAGGTATGGCCAGTCATACGAATTATTGCTTCTCATGGCCGGGGCAGACGATATGGCGCAGATCATGAGGCGGTGGAAGTATCTTGAAGTCATGACGCTCCAGGAACGGAGGGCGATCGACGGCTACGTGAGTGCGTTGAGGGCGCTCGAAGAAAGGGAAGGACAGCTTCAGAATCTTCGCGCCGACCTGAAGAGGAGCGAAGAGCGACTCAGGCTCACCGAGGAGGCCTTTTCTGAAAAAAGGCGGGAAAGGGAGCATCTTCTGGTATCGGTGAGGAGCGAGAAGTCATCTCACGAGAAGATGCTCAGCGAACTGCAGGAGGCGGCGAAAAGGCTCCGCGATGTAATACGGAGGCTTGAAGAGAAGGAAACCTACGAGGGCATGGGCTTTGCGGCCCTTAAAGGGAAATTGCCGTGGCCAGTGGCCGGCAAGGTTGCCATTCCCTACGGAACCCAAAAGGACCCCCGGTTTAATACCCCCGTCTTCCGGAACGGGATCTATATCAAGACCGAGGATGATACTATCAAGGCAGTGCAGGGGGGCAAGGTTGTCTTCGCAGAATGGTTCAAGGGCTATGGGAACCTTCTGATCCTGAACCACGGTGAAGGCTATCACACCCTCTATGCAAATCTCTCAGAGATTTTTTTTGGCGTTGGAGATATAATAAAACAGTATGCAGTTGTCGGAAGGGTAGGAGAGTCGGGGATGTTGAATGCCCCCTCCCTTTATTTTGAGATCAGGTATAAGGGAAAGCCGCTCGACCCTGTTCAATGGCTGAAGAGAAGATAGATGGAGGTCTAAGAGAAGATGTTAGAGAGCAGGAAACGGATACTGATCACGTGGGTCTTTATTCTGGCCGTGGCAATGGCAGGCGTTGTCGTGGGCAGGTGGTCGATAGGGCGTGTGAGTGCCGAGGTTGACGGGTATGAAAATATCAGAATATTCACCGAGGTCCTTTCGATCGTCAAGAAGAATTATGTCGACGATGTCAAGACCAAGGATCTCATCTATGGAGCGGTGAAAGGCATGCTGAGTTCCCTTGATCCCCACTCGGGATTCATGCCCCCTGATGCTTACAAGGAGATGCAGGTTGATACGAAGGGCGAATTCGGCGGCATCGGCATACAGATCGGCATAAAAGACAACCTCCTCACCGTCATTGCACCCATTGATGATACCCCTGCCTATCGTGCCGGCATAAAGGCTGGCGACAAGATCGTTAAGATCAATGACCAAAGCACGAGGGACATGGCGCTCCATGACGCCGTAAGCAAAATGAGGGGACCAAAGGGGACAACGGTCAAGATAAGCGTTATGCGGGAGGGCTGGAAGGAACCCCAGGATTTCACCATTGAGAGGGATATTATCAAGGTGAAGAGCGTGAAGTCAAAGGTGCTGGAAGAGGGGATTGGCTATGTAAAGATCACTCAGTTTCAGGAGCAGACGGCGAACGATCTGGCTACTGCCCTTGGTAAGCTGAACGAGGAAAAGATTAATTCTCTGATCCTCGACCTCAGGAACAATCCCGGCGGGCTTCTCAATAGTTCCGTTGATGTGACGAGCCAATTCCTGCCTGCCGAAAAACTTGTTGTGTATATCAAAGACAGGGCGGGCGAGAAGACCGAGTACAAAACAGGTTCCCGATACGTCTCCTATGACAAACTCACGATGATCGTCCTCGTCAACCAGGGAAGCGCAAGCGCATCTGAGATCGTCTCCGGCGCGTTGAAAGACTGGCACAGGGCGGTAATCATGGGAGTCCAGACCTTCGGGAAAGGATCGGTCCAGAGTGTTATCCCTCTCAGTGATGGGTCAGGTCTCAGGCTTACGACGGCCCGTTATTATACGCCGAGCGGAACCTCGATCCAGTCGACAGGCATTACTCCTGATATCACGGTGAAACAGGAGGTAAAGAACGGTGAAAAAGAGCACGCTGTTATCAGGGAAAAGGATCTTGAGAGACATCTCAAGAATGAACAGAAAGATGAAAGGCTCCAGCCTGAGCAGGAGACTGCCCCGATGACGGAAGTATCTGAAAAGGACGACCTGCAGCTCCAGCGGGCGGTCGACCTTCTGAAGACCTGGAAGGTATTCAGGGAACTGCCCAAGGCATCGTAACAGACGGGTCTGGCAGTAAGGAGTCGGAAGGGATGAGCTTCGGTAGCGGCCAAGATTGCGGTCTTAATCCCTTGCCCTGACTCCTGAGCATTGATGTCCCGGATCATATTCGACATAGAGACCGTCGGAAAAGACTTCGATTCCCTTGACAAGGCTACGCAGGAATATCTCCTCAGATGGACTGCTACAGAAGAAGACATTCAGGGAGTGAAGGAGAGTCTTTCCTTTTATCCGCTGACAGGAGAGATCATAGCGATAGGCATGCTGAACCCGGATTCGATGAAAGGGGCGGTCTATTTCCAGTCTCCTAACGATCTTCTTTCGGGCTTCGACGAAGAGGGCATCGCCTTCAGGCCCTGCACCGAGGAAGAGATACTCAAGAATTTCTGGGATGTTATCAGGATCTATGACCAGTTTATCACGTTCAACGGCAGGGGTTTCGACTGTCCCTTCATCATGATCAGGTCAGCCGTTTACAGGATAAAGCCCACAAGGGACCTTATGCCCAACCGCTATAGCGGGCCTCACATCGACCTCCTGGACCAGCTCACCTTTTACGGGGCGTCAAGAAGAAGATTCAGCCTCGACCTGTGGTGCAAAACCTTTGGTATCAAGAGCCCGAAATCAGAGGGCATAACGGGATACGAGGTCAGTGACCTCTTTCATTCGGGTCGATATGTCGAGATCGCGAAATACTGTTTCGGAGACATGAGAGCAACGAAGGAACTCCTTGCATACTGGGAAAACTATATACGCTTTTCTCTGGACAAGACAGAGAGGGGAAGAAGTCCGTCCACATTATTATAACCACAGAGATGCGGTGACAGCTCTGCGGTTCAGGAGGAGATATCTTGTTTCACGATATTCATGAAGAGTGCGGTGTATTCGGGGTTTTCAACCATCCTGAGGCGTCGAACCTCACCTATCTCGGCCTTTACGCGCTCCAGCACAGGGGACAGGAAGGGGCCGGAATCTGTTCATCCGATGGCAAGCAGCTCTACATCGAAAAGTCGATGGGTCTTGTCGCCGACATCTTTACCGAGAAGAGGCTGAAGAGGCTTCCGGGTTACATAGCGATCGGCCATAACCGTTATTCGACGGCCGGAAGCAGTGTTCTCAAGAACGTCCAGCCCATCGTCGCAAATTTTGCCCTCGGCGCCCTCGCCCTGGCCCACAACGGCAATATAGTCAATGCTGCTGAACTGAGGAAGGATCTCGAAGAGCAGGGAGCCATCTTTCAGTCGACCTCTGACAGTGAAGTCATCGTCCATCTCATTGCCCATGCAAAGGGGGATGACCCTTATGACAGAATAATACAGGCCCTCAATAAAGTGAGCGGAGCCTTCAGTCTCCTGATCATTACCGAGAAGGAGCTTATCGCAGTCAGGGATTCCTTTGGTGTCAGGCCTCTTTGCCTGGGGCAGGTGGACGGCGCCTATGTCGTCGCCTCAGAGACCTGTGCACTGGATCTCATCAACGCCTCCTATATCAGAGATGTCGAGCCAGGAGAGATGCTCATCATCGGCGAGAACGGCATGAGGTCGGTGAAGGCCATGACCACCCAAAGGCAGGCACACTGTATATTCGAGTTCATCTATTTTTCGCGGCCCGACAGCTATATCTTTGGCTATCAGAATGTGAACGAGATCAGGAAGGAGTTCGGACGGCAGCTCGCGCGGGAATCGAAGGTGGACGCTGACCTTGTCATTCCCGTTCCTGACTCCGGTGTGCCTGCTGCAATAGGCTTCTCCGAGGAGAGCGGGATCCCTCTCGACTTCGGCCTGATACGCAACCACTACGTCGGCAGGACCTTTATAGAGCCTCGTCAGACCATACGCCACTTCGGCGTGAAGATCAAGCTCAATCCTGTCAGGAAGCTCCTTGAAGGAAAGAGGGTGATCGTTGTTGACGACTCGATTGTGAGGGGGACGACGAGCAAGAAGATCGTAAAGATGATTCGCGAAGTAGGCGGAGCCAGGGAAGTCCACCTGAGGATCAGCTCTCCGCAGACCATCGGCCCCTGCTTCTACGGCATCGATACGCCGACGAGGCAGGAGCTCATCGCGGCCACGCACCTGACGGAAGAGATACGGAAGTACGTGACAGCCGATTCCCTCGCCTACCTCAGTCTTGAGGGAATGAAGAGGATCGTCCCTGATTCCGGTGACTACTGCACAGCCTGTTTCGACAACGACTATCCCATCGGTTTCCCCGGCGAACATCTTGAACAGCTGGAGTTCATGTTCCGCTAGATGCCCCCATGGTGACCGAATCCATCAGGGCCATCTTCAAAACAAACCTTGGTATCAGAAGAGATGAAAGGGTCCTCGTCTTTACTGACAGGATAGGGGAAACCGAGATCATCGATTCACAGGACTGGTGCAGGAGGGAGAGGCTGAGGGACATTGCGCTTCTCACTGCAGAGATCGGAAAGGCTTTCGCAAGGAAGGTAACCTTTGCCGAATATCCCTCAACCATGGTCCACGGCGCTGAGCCGCCTGAAGAGCTCTGGAGACGCGCCTTTGGCGACAAGGCTGTGGATAGCCTGAAGGCAGCAAGGATCTTTGGTGCCCTTCTTTCGAAGACGATTTCAGACGACGGGATCAGGAAGACGGAAGAGATCATAGGGAGATACTGCCGTTCTTCGGTTCATGCAGTCATTGCGCTTTCAAATTACTCTACAAGCCATACCCAATTCAGGGACCTTCTTACGAGGATCTGCGGCTGCCGTTATGCGAGCATGCCCCTCTTTGATATGTCAATGCTCGAAGGCCCTATGGCAGTGGACTGGAGGCTTCAGGCATCCAGGACGAAGGCCGTAGCGAATCTTGTTACCAAGGCTGAGACAGTCGAAGTAAAGACTCCGAACGGGACATATCTTGAGCTCGCAAAGTCAGGACGGAAGGCATTGCCTGATACCGGGATGCTCACAAAAAGGGGCTCCTTTGGAAATCTTCCCTCGGGTGAGGCTTTTTTTGCGCCTCTTGAAGGAACGGCAGAGGGGACGCTTATTCTTGAATGGGCTCCCATGAGGATGCTCTCGTCTCCTATTATTGTGACCGTGAAGAACGGCCTTGTTGACGGGATTGAGGGTGAGGACCCCTTTGCAGAGATTCTCGACGCTAAAGTAAAGGAAAGGAAGGAGAACGGGAATATAGCGGAATTCGGCATCGGGATGAACGACAGGGCAAAGAGACCGGACAATATTCTCGAATCCGAAAAGATTATGGGCACGATCCATATAGCTTTGGGAGACAACAGCTCTTTTGGCGGCAAAGTCAAAACCCCTTTTCATCAGGATTTTGTTTTCTTCAGGCCGACGGTTGTGCTGATGGACAGGAAGGGCAACAGGGCCCTTCTTATGAAAGACGGGAAACTCGTGGAAAGATAAAACTTCAGGGGAACAAGATTCTTTCGGAAAGAAGAAGGCATGAATATAGTCACAGAGACAGATAGTCTTGAAGAGGAGAGAATTCGGTGGACCATATCGTAGTCTTTATGACAGCTTCAGGTGAGGATGAAGCCGCAAGCATTGCCCGTGCCCTCGTCGAGAATCGTCTTGCAGGATGCGTGAATATCGTTAACGGTGTCCGTTCCGTCTATCGGTGGCAGGGCAAGACGGAAGATGAGACCGAGGTGCTGATGATTGCCAAGACCCGCAAGAGTCTCTTCCAGTCCCTCTTGAACAAGGTCAAGGAACTTCACAGTTACACCGTCCCTGAGATCGTCGCTTTCCCGATCATTGAGGGGTCCGAGGATTACCTGAAGTGGCTGGGAGAGGTGACGGGATAATCGGCGAAAAGCCCGAACATGGAGAACAATGATCAGGCAGGCATGCTTCAACATCTTTTGCATGAGATAAAATTGTGAGAATGAGAATCCTTCATGCTTAATTGGATGCCCAGGCACCGATGAATGATGAAGAGAAACAGATATACTGAAATCATCTGCAGCGAGTTCTGCAGGTATTCCAAAGAGGGCAGGGAAGAACTGATGTGCGGGTCGTATCGATTCCTCACAGGGATACTCACTCCGGGAGAACTGAAGTCATTGTGCAGGGAAATCTCCAGCGCACCTGATTTTTCTTGTGACCGTGAGATTCGAGAGACCGTC
>DASRZP010000043.1 GCA_035686305.1 Thermodesulfovibrionales bacterium
AAATCTGTTACCTTTAAATTCGTCAGTTCCTTTACTGGCATGGGTGTATCCTCCTTTTTTTGTTCTTTGGTCGGAACAATGGAGAATACACCCTTTATTTTCTTACTTCAAGAATTTTACACAGAAGATTTTACGCTACCAGCTCTTTTTTGCTCCTTCAGGACAACCGGGAAGGACAGCTACTCCAAGAAGGCTGCCTCCGTTCCTTCAGGTCCTGAGGCAGGAGTCCCTTTTCGCAGGATTCCTCCTCTATTGGGCAACCTTCAGGCCATGGTCAGTCGCGTCCAATATGTGCATTCCCATGTGAATCAAGGGCAAGGGAGGTATAGGTTCCCAATAGCGTCAATGAATAAGGAACTCGTCCGGAGGCCCTTGCCCGATGTCTGTCTCTTTAAGGAATGTGGTAAGATTGAATCATGGTCAGTCATGGGGTGATAAAAAGGAGTTAGCCATGGGCAAGATAACAGTGAACGATTTTCTCAGGAAAAAGTCGGAACATCGGAAGATAACCATGATCACGGCCTATGACTATCCCTTCGCCCTCGTTGCCGACGAGGCAGGGATTGATGCGATCCTTGTGGGGGATTCCCTGGCCATGGTCGTCCAGGGGCTTGATAATACCCTTCCGGTAACGATGGATGAGATGATCTACCATGCCAGAATGGTATCGCGGGCTGCCAGGAATGCCATGGTCATAGGGGATATGCCCTTTATGTCCTATCAAGCGTCTGTCGAAGAAGCAGTCAGGAATGCAGGGAGATTTCTGAAGGAAGCCGGCGCTTCTGCGGTGAAGATAGAGGGTGGGGCCGAGGTCGAAAAGCAGATCGCCGCCATAACAGGCGCAGACATTCCGGTGGTGGCCCATATCGGTCTTACCCCACAGTCAATCCACCGGATGGGTGGGTACAAGGTTCAGGGGAAGACAGAGGATTCTGCGCGGAGGTTGGCAGAGGAGGCGCAAATCATCGAGGCTGCCGGCGCCTTCGCGATCATCCTCGAGGCCGTCCCCATGGACCTCGCGCAGAAGATCACCGAGAAGCTTTCGGTGCCGACGATCGGCATAGGTGCGGGACCCCGATGCGACGGACAGGTTCTCGTAATGCATGATGTCCTGGGACTCTTCGAGAGATTCGTCCCGAAGTTTGTGAAGAGATACGCGAATTTAAAGGACGATGCGTTGAGGGCGGTTCTTGCCTATAAGGACGAAGTGGAAAAAGGGGTCTTTCCGTCATCTGAACAGAGCTTTTCATAGGGGAGCCTCGGCAATCGCTTCTCCCCCCTTCACAGATTTAAATCCGCGTTATCTTCTTCGAGACCACACTGACTGCCACTACCTCTCCATCGGGCCCGTGAAGGGGACTGAAGGTCCGCAAGAAATATCTGTCGTCTCTTTCGCTGTGGTGTCCGTGCTGTTCAGGCATATTTTTTTCGAAGACCATATCGACCTTCTCGATAAAGTCCCTTGTTTCTCCGTCGGAATGAAACTCACTGAAACAGCGGCCCACATATTCGCCTTCAGAAAATCCCATTCTTCTCATATGCTTCCTGTTCATATAGAGATAGCGGTATTGTTTATCCACGAGATATATTGAATCATCCGTACTTTCGACGATAGAGCGGTATCGCTCCTCACTGGAAAGCAGCGCCTCATCGGATCGCCTGAGTTGTTCGATTTGCAAGCTAACGGGCTTGTACACGAGATAATAGACCACGGGGAACAGTATGACGGTGAGCAACCCGGCGTCCAAAAAAATGAGCATCCCCTTTGACGAAGGAGGAACAATGATCAAGACGAGCGATACCAGGGCTTCTGCCAAGAATATTGAGACAACGATAAGAACGAGAAGATGAGAGGGATTAGCGAAAACCCATGGGGAAGTCTTTCTATCGTTCTTTGTATCCTTCATGCTCACACATCCCTGGAGCCGGAACTCCACGACCTCTAAGAGACGTTTTCAATCTGTGAGACAGATGCTGTGAGGTTCTGCGTGTTCTCCTGCCCCGCGGTTCCCCACAAGACCGGCAACACCACACCTCAAAACAACGAGAACTTGCCTGACCCACCGCTCGATTCTGTTTCACTAATAGTGTTAAATTACCAAACCCCCATTTGTCACAACATCATTATAATGCCCGTGGACGGATTCGTCCATACCCTTTGTCAGGGATTCTCCGTCTTTGCTATTCAGGTTTCCAGTCCTTTATAATGAGCTATGGAAGAATTGGTCAGGACAAGATCAGCCTATACCCTTCACGAACTGAACGCGATTATCAAGTCAACGATCAGTTACGCCTTCCCCGATGCCTTTTGGGTGATAGCCGAGATTGCCGAAGCAAAGTGCAACCAGAGAGGTCACTGCTATCTCGATCTCGTCGAGAAGGAAGACGAGGCAATCATAGCACAGTTGAAGGCGACCATATGGGCTTATGAGTATAGAAGGCTCAGCCAAAAGTTCCAGGGCACAACAGGAGAGTCACTGAAGCCAGGAATGAAGATCATGCTTCTTGTTGTCATTACATTCCATGAGGTCTACGGATTAAGCCTCAATGTGAAGGACATCGATCCTGCCTACACCTTGGGTGAAATGGCACTAAGGAAGAGAGAGGTCATAGAAAGGCTGAAGAGAGAAGGGATTGCCGACCGGAACAAGGGACTCGCCCTCCCTATGGTCCCGCAGAAGATAGCCGTCATATCCTCTCCCACGGCTGCGGGGTATGAGGACTTTTTTCGCCAGCTCGATGAGAACCCTTACGGATATACCTTTGTCCACATCCTCTTTCCTGCCCTCATGCAAGGACAGGAGTCTGAGAAGTCAATTCTCTCGGCGCTTGATACGATCAGGAGTGCAAGAGGGCTTTTTGACGTGGTTGTGATCATCAGGGGCGGAGGCTCGGCAATCGATCTCAGTTGTTTCGACGGTTATGCCCTTGCATCACAGATAGCTCAGTTCCCGCTGCCCGTCATTACAGGCATTGGCCATGAAAAGGATGACACCGTCTCAGACATCGTGGCTCACACGAAAATGAAGACACCGACGGCCGTGGCCGAATTCCTCATATCGGGTGTAAGAAGCTTTGAGGAGAGGATCATGGATATTCACGGGAGAATGAGCGTATGCGTAGAGGGATCCCTGAAAGACTGGCATTACCGGCTGAATACCCTTGTGCAGAGACTTGCGATTGCCCCTCTCCGTACGGCCTCTGCCGACGGCAGGCTCATGATCCTCGAACGAGACCTGAAGAGCCATGTCAGGCAGCTCATGCACAATGAAAACAACAGACTGATGAGGATGGAACAGACCGTAAAGCTCCTGGATCCGGCACAGATCCTGAGAAGAGGGTACAGCATTACACGCCATGACAGAGAGATTGTGAAGGACGCAGCCCGCCTCAAGAAGGGAGACGTCATTACCACCATGTTCTCTCACGGGACGATCACAAGTATCGTGGGTAAGAGCGTTCGGGGAACGAAAGGAGTGGCAAGAGAAGATGAGCAAGAGCAAACAGCTTACGTACTTCCAGGCTTTGACTGAACTTGAGCAGATAATCGCTGAGATCGAAGCGGAGAAGACCGATATCGATGTTCTTGCCGAAAAGGTCAAGAGGGCAGCATATCTCATCACCTTCTGCAAGGGCAGACTGAGAAGTACCGGAGAAGAGATCAGGAAGATCCTCAATGACATAGAGGACAAGACAGGTGCGGGAGAGGCCATCGAAAGAGAGATCGACCTCTGACAAGAAGATTCGATCAT
>DASRZP010000044.1 GCA_035686305.1 Thermodesulfovibrionales bacterium
GTCGAGGAAGAGATCAGGACTATGACAGAGCTTCGGTCTCATCCATATCTCTTGAATAGACCTCCACCCTGTCGCCGCCTTTGCTGATCGCGTGTGCCAGGGCCCTTTCACAGCAGAGGATGAGTTCCTCAGGTGTCTGTCCGTCGAGGAAGGTCAGGCCCACACTTGCCGTTATCCTTCCCTTCGCCTGGGTCTCCCCGTAGGCAAAGGGATAATTCCGTATGATCGCACTGAACTTGTTTCCCAAGGAGAGGGCCGCTGAGACGACCGTATTGGGGAGCAGCACGGCAAAGGCGTCCCTGCCATACCTCACCACCACATCGGAGCCCCTGATATTTTTCCTGAGAAGCTCGGCAATCTTAATAACGACATCGTTTCCGTAGTTCTCTCCATTTTCCGCTATGTACTTTCCAAAGGAGTCGACTTTGAGGATCATGAGATTCAAAGGCTGCTTGTATCGCAATGTCTTCTCGACTTCCTGGGCCAATCTGATCTGGAAATACCGGTGGCTGAAGATGCCGGTGAGGCCGTCCACGAGTCCTGCCTTCTTCGGATAGAGGACCTCGATCTCCGTAATATGGTCGAGGAGCTCGCGGGGATCGAACTTATGCTTCCTGATGATCCTCTCGATCTTTCCCACAAGACTGATCCGCTCTTCAACAGAGATGTCCCTCTCCGTAAGGATGAAGATGGGGATCTTCCTCGTTGAGGGGCCTTCCTTTAATTCCTTCACAACATCAAAGCCAAGCATGTCGGGGAGTTCAAAATCGAGGAGCACCACATCGGGCAGGAGGGCCACGGCAAGCTCGATACCCCGTCTGCCCTCTTTCGCGGAATAGATGAGAAGCTCCTGGCCAAAGGTCCCCTCCTTCAGGGAGTCAAGGGTACCTCCCGCCTCAATGACGAGCACGGTTATCGGATACCTCCTGCTCCTCGTGATACTCAGATTTTGGAGTATGCTGAGAAGGGCATCCTTGTCAAGGGGTTTCAGGAGATAGTCTGTTGCCCCGAGGGCAAAGGCCAGGTCCTTGTTATCAATGATGGAATGGATCAGGACAGGAATACGGGATGTTGATTCGTCCTCCTTGAGAGCCTGAAGGACCTCCCAACCATCCTTCTTGGGGAGCATAATATCAAGGAGGATGGCAAAGGGTCGCAAGGTTGCTGCCTTCTCCAGGGCCTCCTCGCCGTCAAAGGCGTGGGCAACTTTATATCCAGACTGTGTGAGGTGGAGGGTGAGAAGTTCAGCGCTGGCTGCGTCATCTTCCACAACGAGTATGAGAGGGGCCTTCTCCTCCATCCAGGGGAAATTAAGGTTCACTGCCTCGATCTCCTCCATAGGGGCCCCCTGGACCGGAGTAGTCACCGGCAACTCAAAGGTAAATCTGCTCCCTTCACCGATCCTGCTCTCGACAGATATCCTTCCCCCGTGGAGTTCGACGAGTCTCTTGGTCAGGGCGAGACCGAGTCCTGCTCCTTCATATTTTCTCGACAAGGTTGAGTCTGCCTGTTCGAACTCATCGAATATCCGTCCGATATCGTCAGGACTTATGCCGACTCCCGTGTCCCAAACAGAGAATTTCATGAATGGGTGGTCTTCACCCTTCCCTGTCTCCCCTTCGACAATAAATCCTACGCTCCCTCCTTCGGGAGTGAATTTGAGGGCGTTCGAAAGAAGATTGTAGAGGATCTGTTTCAGTTTGACCTTGTCTGCAGTAATCGTATCAACATCACTGCCTATGGAGAACTTAAAGTCGATGGCCTTCTTGTCGGCCAGAGGAGAGATGACATTAAAGACCTCGGAAAGGACGGTAATCACCGGGAAGGTCTCATAGCTCATATCATATTTGCCGGCCTCGATCTTTGCTATGTCGAGGCAGTTATTGATGACTTCGAGGAGATGTTTTCCCGAGGACTGGATATTCTTTATGTACCTCTCCTGATTTTCTGTGAGATCTCCGAAGGTCCTTCCCAGCAAGACATCGGAAAACCCCAGGATCGAATTCAGGGGCGTCCTGAGCTCATGATTCATGTTCGTAATGAATCTGCTCTTCATTTGGCTCTCCCTGTCGAGCTTGCGGTTCAGGCGCTCGAGTTCCTCTGTCCTCTCGATCACACTCTTGTCAAGCCTCTCGTGAAGCTCAGCCATCTCGACTTCCAGGGCCTTAACCCTCTTCTGGCTATTCTGCCTGTCCAGGACGAGGCCAAGGACCCTTGAGAAGAGATTGACGGCCCGCTTCTGCCTTTCAGAGTATTGCCTTTGGCTGAAGTCGTCGAGATACATCACCCCATAGACCTGTCCGTTGACCAATAACGGTGCTATAAGAACGGCTTTGATCCCCTCGTCGAGAAGAGCCGCATTATTGCCATAATTGACGAGCGAAAGATCGGGTATGGCAACGATCTCCCGGTTCCTGATCACCAGGTCTGTTAATCCGCCGGCCATGATCTTCCAGCGTTCATTCTCGGCAAACCTCTTGCTCAGCCCCTTTGAAGCCATAACATGCATCTCTCCCTCCTCCATGAGAGCTATGCTGCCTGCCGGAGAATCGGTTATTTCCATGGCCTTGTCGAGGGCCGTTCGAAGAAGTTCTCTGGGATTTTTTTTGCCGAAAGGGTCTTCCGTAATGACGGAGATCCTTGCCTCATCCTCGATAGCTTTATAGAGTTCGACGACGGCCCGCTTCTTCTTCTCCACCGTCTTCCAGAGAAGGCGTGCACCGACGGCACCGATGACTTCGATGTGTTTGTAAAGGGTCCTCAGGGTTTCGCCTAATTGTGGATCACCGGTGACGTTGATGACAACTTCCGGTTCAGCTGACATGGCCAGGGCGTGGAGGTCGTCAAAGATGGGGATTCCCCATTTCCGTGCAAGGGCCACTCCGGGAGCATCGGGGTTCTTTTCATACATGCCCACGATCGTCACATCGGGCTCCCCCCGCAACAGGGAAAGCACCGTACTGCCCGCTATATTGCCACCGGCGAGAGCAAGCTTAGGCATTTATGGCGTGGTCCGGCTCCATCGACTTCAGCATTTCGAGAAAGTGAACCACGAGTTCAGGATCCCATTGCCCACTATCCTTTTCATGTCTGAAGACCTCCATGGTCGCACCGATGGACATACCGTCTCTGTAGGGTCTCTTTGAGACCATGGCGTCGAAGGAATCCACAATGGAAAGGACTCTTGCGTAAAGAGGTATCTCCCTGCCCTTCAGCCCGTCGGGGAATCCCCTTCCGTCCCACCGCTCATGGTGATTTCTGATTGCAGGGAGTATGTCATGCATGGATACGAGAGGTCTGCAGATCTCCTCTCCCATGCAGGGATGGCGTTTTATAACGGAAAACTCCTCCAAGGTAAGATCGCTCTCCTTGGAGAGGACCGTTGAGCTCAATCCGATCTTTCCGATATCATGGAGGATACCTGCCTTCCTCAGCTGCTCCTGTTCTTTTGTTCCGAACCCGAGGAATGACCCAAAAGACCGGGCTTTTACACCGACCCTTGTCGAATGTCCCCGCGTATACGGGTCTTTCGATTCCATGGCCACAGCAAGGGTAAGGATGATATTTTCGGAATGTTCCAGTTCATCCTGAAGGCCCTTCAGCCTGAGGAGAGACCTGACCTTTGTTATGAGCTCCTCGGTATCAAAAGGTTTTCTGATAAAGTCATCTGCCCCGCATTCAAGACCGATGATCTTGCTCTGCTTGTCCACAAGTGCCGTGAGAAGAATGACGGGGAAGAAGCGCCTTCCGTAGATGCTCTTCAAGCGTCGGCAGAGTTCATATCCGTCCATGCCGGGCATCATCACGTCAAGGATGGCTATGTCAATCTTTTCAGACTCGAAGATATCGAGGGCTGTTTCGGCTTCAAGGGCGGTAAATACGATAAAGCCGTTCCTTTCAAAGATTGCTTCAATGAGTTCAAGGTTGGGAATACGGTCATCAACCACGAGGACAGACGGCTTTTGTTCCGCGGGCAGATCATCGAATAGACGCATGGGTGAAATTATCTCACGCCAGGAGAGATTTGTCAAGATATTTCTTTAACTATTGAAGGTTACGAGCCTCACATCATGGCAAACGTGGTCTCTCTTTGATTTCTAAAGGATGCGTACGCCAGCATAGTAACAGCAACATTCGTTGTCGAGGTCATTGATGAATGATCTCTCAATACCGTCTTCAAAAATGACCCTGACAAAACAGAAGCCGCCAGGGAGGGACGAATGGCTCTCTTCTACCACTTCACCGTCACCCCAGTAGTGAAACCTGATATGCTTCACCTTATCTCCGATCCTTAGATAGAGTCGTGGTCGCATTGCTTATTATAACATCTGAAGCTCGCGCGAAAGCAGTTCTCCCGGTCAAGGTTAGCCTCTGCAGCCTGAGGAGCGGGTCATTCCATAAAACCTCTTCCCGTGATGTGTGTGATGTGAGGATCCCGGGTGACCCAGGGTGATCCCTCCACAAATCCCTCACGTGCTACCGGATATTCGTTCCATATATGGAATAGACGAAGTGGCCGGTAATCGTGAGGGCGTCCTTCCCCCATTCATCAGGAAGGGGCCAGAAGGGTTGGGCATCCCTCAAGGCCTGCTGGGCAGCCTCATCAAGACTTCTGTGGCCAGAGGTCCTCACCAGTTCCATACCGCCGAGCAATCCGTTCTTCTTAATCGTGAACCGTATGTAAAGATCGCCGTAGATGCCACGCATGGCATCCTCTGGTGGATACTTCCAGATGCTTTCAATCTTCTCTCTCAGCCGCACCATGTAAGTGTGATACTTAAACTCCTCCGTGTCAAAGGTGATTGTGCTGTCTCTCTTCGGCTCTTCCTTCTCTGCGAATTTTTCGAGTACTTCCTTGTCAAAGAGTTTCTCTCTCAGGGACGGACCGGTAGGAGGTCTTCTTATGTCGCCCGGTTTCAGTGGGACCGCCCCCCCCTCACTGCCTCTCTGCCCCTTTGACGCCGCGCTGCCCTGGCCCGGCGAAGCAGGCGCGCCCCTGCCGCTGTCGCCCTTTGAGCCCTCGGACTCGGGCTGAGGGACGGGTTGAACGCGTCTCGATTCCATCTCTGGCAGGGAAGGTCCTTTGGGTCGGGAAGGTGAGGGCTTCACCACAGATGGACGTGCTGATTTCGGTAGTGATCTAGGCACGGCCGGGCGTTGTCTCGCAACAGGACCCTCAGGTCGCCTGGGCTGTTTCTCGCCCAGTTCCTCAGGGGTGACGAGGCGCGTAACAAAAGGAGTGCCTTTTTCTTTTTTCTCCAAAGGAAAAAAGTAAAAAAAGAGTCCTGCCGACAGATGTATGATAAGCGAGAGCAGTATCGCTACCCGCCAGGAGAGAGACCTGAACATGTTCGACTATCTCAATGTTTCATGGTAATAAGATTGGGACTGCGACCTCGATCACCGGAAGAGCTCCTTGAATATCTTCATGTAGGATAAAAGACTCCCCTTTCCCGAGTCTTTCCTGAGCCAGAGCCTCATCGAGGCCTCCTGGACCTCCGGTCTCTTGTGGAACTGGACAAGTTTCTCCGCATGGTGGTCGTCCTTCAAAAAATACTCCCAGAGACGTCTCATAAGGATGAAACGTTTGCTGAAGCTCTTCTTCCAAAGCCTTTGGTAGTCTCCGATCTTTCCTTCGGCAATAGCCATGGCAGCCAGCTCTCCTGATTTCATGGCATAATATATCCCTTCATAAGTCAAGGGCAAGACCTGTCCGGCAGTATCGCCCACGAAGAGTACCCTGCCCCTCGTGTAAAGGTCGCCCTGCCAGAGAGGTATCCTGTATCCCCTCAGGGACGGCCCATTGATCCGGTTCATCGATGGACCCGTCGTTATTCCTCTTCTCTCGACGAATTTCTGCCACATGGCCTTTGTCTCCCGGGAATTCAGGGAACCTGTTCCGACGGAGACCCCTTCCTTCTGGGGGAAGACCCAGGAATAAAGCCGAGGGGCATGGGAAGAACTGAGCCAGAACTCGCAGCAATCAGTCACCTCTTCCCGTATCTTCTCAGATATGGTGAAGAGCGAATCGACCGGCTTCATACCCAGGGCCGACCTCACTCTCGAGTTGACGCCATCAGCTGCGATAACATAGTCCGATTCTATCCTGGCGCAGTCACCTTCCAGTGCGGCCTCAAGAATGATGGTCTTCCCGATATCGAGAAATCGTCTGAACTCGGCTTCAATGACCCTTGCCCCTGCCCCCTGCGCATCGTTCCTCAGGGACGCATCAAAATCACCCCTGTCGACAATCACAATGGAGGCGCCCTTCAGTTTCACCGGAACGCTTTCCCCCCTCGGAGATACGAGCTTCACCGTATCAATCCGCCTTGCAGCAAGGCATGTCGGCAGAGAGAACTCGTCAAAAGCGGTCGATGGGATCCCGCCGCCACAAGGCTTCACGTAGGTGAGGTCCCTCTCAAGGAGGATCGTATCGATGCCTTCACGCGCAAGAAACCTCGCTGCAAGGGCGCCGGCAGGGCCGCCGCCGATGACCAGAACTGCTGTCCTCAGCATCATAAAATCCCGTACGCGGGGGCGGATGTGAGGAGGTGAAAGCCGGTTGCCTCGTGCATGCTCCTAACCTATAGCCATTTGCCCTGCCGGGACTTCAGGAAACCCGGAGGGAAAGGACAGTGGATCCTTGCACGTCTGCTGAACGTCCCGGCGATGTAATAGGCAGCGATCTTGAAGAAGAAATTTCCGACTGAGCCGGAGATGGTGCCGTCCCTCTTTTCGCTCCACGCAACGGTTTTTTCATTATTGTTGATGGCGATAATAACGTAGACGAGACCCTCCTTCATCCCCTTGATGTCCTCCTCACTCGGAACGGGGAGACCCTTGGTGGGGCCAAACTGGGTATGGGAATGGAAGTCTCCTACGATCTGGAGCCTGTCGAACTTCTCAAGGATCGGCCCTATCTTCTTGTGGTTCTTGTCATGGAAGGTCACACCCTTGTGTCTCCTGTTGGCAGTCTGGAAACTGAAGGCATGCTCGACAATGAAGCGGTCCTCCATCCGATAGCCTAGGAGGAATCCGAGGCATTCCCTCCGATAGACCTCAGCGGAACTGAGCAGGATATCGATAAAGGCGTTTTCAGAAAGATAGAGCCTCATCCTGCGTCATTTCTTGTGAGGGGCTCCCACAGTCAGAACAGGACACTTTGCATTCCTCACAACCCTCTCAGCGGTGCTCCCGAAGATGATGCGTTCAAGTCCCTTCCTGCTGTGGGTCCCCATGATGATGAGGTCGATCTTCTTTTCTTCAGCGAATTTCAGGATCTCTTCGTGAGGGACGCCCTTGAGCACATCGTATTCGATCTCCTTGTAGCCCCTCAACTCTTCTGCACACCACCGTTCGCACTCCTTCCTGGCGGTCACCTCCATATCCTTGTACAGTTCGTCAATGTTGCCATGGGGGACGTGCAAGCCGGTGGTTTTGACCACATCGTATAAGATATTTATAATGTACAGCCTTGCACCATAGCGCTTCGTAAGGTCGACGACAAAGGGAACTGCATAGACTGAGCCTTCAGAAAAGTCCGTCGGAAAAAGAATGCTCCTGATATCCATCATCATGCCTCCCGTAAGTATTTTGCCGCATCCTCAGGGGATGTGGTAAGGACATAAAATCCCGAGCCCCATTCAAAACCGCTCGTCAGAAGGAGCCTGGGTATCACCTCCACATGCCAATGAAAATCTTCGCCGAGGGTGTGCCAATGGTCACGCCTCGGGATCCTGTTTGGCGCCGAATGAATAAAATAATTGAAGGGCGGAGTTCTCAAAACGGTCCTCATCTTCTTGAGCATCGTCATAAACATGAGACTCAGGTCTTCTGTCTCAGAAGGAGTGATCTCCTGGAACGCACAGCTGTGTCTCTTCGGCACTATCCAGAACTCAAAGGGGGACCTGGAGGCAAAGGGACTGAAGGCAAAAAAATCCTTGGTCTCATAAATAACCCTGTCTCCCAGTCTCATCTCTTCTCTTAGAATATCGCAGAAGATACACCGTTCCTTGTAAGCATAATACTGTTTGGCGCCGTCCAGCTCGTCCTTCATCCTCTTCGGTATTATCGGTGTCGCAACAATTCCGGAATGGGGATGGAGATACAACGCGCCTGCCGATTTCCCTGAATTCTTGTATACGAGGATATACCGCATCCTCGCATCACGCTCAAGATCAGCCATCCGCTCCCTGTAGAGCCTCACGACCCTCAACACCTGTTCGAGCCCGATATCTTCCGGTCCCCGGCCATGGTCATCGGTTTCGATGACAATTTCATCGGCTCCGATGCCGTTCATCTTGTCATACATCCCCAAGCCTTTTCGGCCGAGATCTCCCTCGATCCGGAAAAGGGGATCGAAATTCGGAATGACCCTTGATAACCATCTTCCGCCCTCCCTCACTGCTGCTATCTCCTTTGGCGTCTTCCCTTCATTTCCTGGACAGAGTACGCATGGTCCCTCCTTGGTGTCCTCTGACGGGACGTCATAGTCGGCATAGTCAGAAGGAGATCTTGAATTCTTCAATACAGCCACCCATCTGCCGAGGAGAGGATCTTTCCTCAATTCATGCATCAGGTGTTCCTCTCATAGATCAGTCTGAGCCCCTGCAGGGTCAGATCCTGATCAAAAAGGACGTTTCGTTCAAGAAAAGGGGCCATGAGGGCCGCATAACCTCCCGTAATGACAACAATAAAGGGGCACTCTTCCCTCTCAATCTCGTGGATAAGCCTATCCACTGCCCCAGCCATCCCATATATAATACCAGAAACAATGCACTTCGTCGTTCCTTTACCGACAGCAGGAAGGCGCCTGTTAAGAGAGATCACGGCGGCTCCTATGTCCACCTGCGGGAGCCTCGATGTACTCGTATGAAGGACCTCAGACATCAACCCCACGCCCGGCAGAATCGCACCTCCGATGAATTTCCCATTCCTGACAGCACTGATGGTTGTCGCCGTACCAAAATCGATTGCCAGCACAGGGTCGCCATATTTCTCTCGGGCTGCCATGGCATTCACAATCCTGTCGGGGCCGACCTGACCGGTTTCTTCTACGTCGAATCCCAGACCGGTGTCCAGCGAAGGACCCACAATGAAGGGCTCCCTAACACTCATCCCTGTTATAGCATGGCTGAGCACCTCCTCAAGGCCTGGTACAACAGAAGAGACCACGATTCCCGAGAGCTCTCTCCCTCCAGCCTCTGACGCCAGGAATCTTTCGATCTCTTTCCGGTATTCTTCAGCGTCCCTCCTAGGATGGCTCGGCATCTTGAGCCTTCTTCTCAGAAGGGCTCCGGAGAAGAGTCCTGCGCTGATGGTCGAGTTGCCGATATCTATCGCAAGAAGCATAGAAGAGTTCACCTAAGAAGAGAGACATCACCTGAATTTATCGTTCTTATGGCGCCCGAGGGCAATCTCACCAGCAACATCCCTTCTTTGTCGATATCTTCCGCTATTCCTGTCAATGTCTCGTCGGCAAGAGTAACCCTTACTGTCTTCCCGAGCGTAGCTGTGAGGTCACGCCACCTGCGAAGAATGGCACTCCTCCCCTTCGACATGAGGATCGTATGATACCAGTAGTCCATTTCGTTGAGAATGCCGGCAATGAGCACTGTTCTTGAGTGTTCTCTTCCGGTTTCAATCCTTATGGATGTAGCCATTTCTATCATATGAGGAGGGAAGTCTTTTACTTCTGAATTCACGTTGATCCCCATCCCTATTACGGCAAAATGCATCTTCCCCTGAGCCGATCTCGTTTCAACGAGGATGCCGCCCAATTTCTTGCCGGAAACCATGAGGTCATTAGGCCATTTGATCCCCACCTGAAGGCCGATAGACTCCCTCAGTGTCTTTGCAGCCGCAACCCCTGCCATGATCGTCAGAAATGTCTGGCTTCCGGACTCAAGGGCCGGTCTGAGTATAACGCTCATTAAGATATTCCGTCCGGGACACGACACCCATTGCCTGCCCAGCCTACCCCTGCCCCTTGTCTGGCTTTCGGCGAGGACAACCGTTCCATGGGCAGCCCCTTTCTCCCCCAATTCCATGGCAAAGGTGTTTGTGGAGTCGAGAGTTGCAAGAGAGATGACGGTACTACCAAGACTCCCTTTTATGAGTTTCGACAGAGGATCCATCAGCCTTCTCCACAGTCTTATTCCTCGTGAAGGACAATTACCTCGACCTTTCCCTTCAGGCCTTCAGCAAATCTTCGGGCATCGCTCTTAGAGCCCACGAGAGAACCATAATGCATGGGGATTGCGATCTTGGGCTTTATATCGAGGGCAGCCTGTATCGCCTCGTCGGCTGTCATGACATAGGTTCCCGAGACCGGCAGGAGGGCAATATCGGCCTTGAATGTCTTCATCTCCGGGATATAGTCCGTATCGCCAGCAATATATATACGTTCACCTTTGACCGTAAAGATATACCCAACCCATCCTCTGTCCCTCGTATGGAACTGCTTGTTCGTATTATAAGAGGGCACGGCCTCAATATCGATTCCTCCTTCCCTGATTCTGTCACCGGGTCTGACAACTTTCGTGTTCCCCGACAGTTTACCCACGCAATCAGCCGGCGCGATTATGACGGTATCAGAGACCTGTATTTTCTTAATATCATCAGGTGAACAGTGGTCATAATGCTCATGGGTTATGAGAATTATGTCTGCCTTATCCTCTTTCTTGATCTTGAAAGGGTCGGTATAGATGACCTTTTCACCGGTAATCTTGAATGTGTTATGACCCAACCAATGAATATCCTTGACCATCGCCTTGACCTCCGTTTCTCCTGTCTGAGGAGCAGAAACCAGAAATACTCTCACAAGATGAGAGCAAACAACCCTATGAACCTCATTCACTTATCGCCTGACAAGCGGCATTTTGAGACCGAAAGCTTCCCATCCTTTCACGACAAAGGCATCCTCCGAGAGAGAAGATGTCCGTACTATAGCACAGCCTGTACTGCACCTCATGCTGATTCACGGGGATCACTCCAGGTCCCTGCGACTCATGGCTTGTCAGCGCCTTTTCATCGGCATTCCACCAACCGCCACCAAGGGCGACGAAGAGGGCAACAGTGTCCTGAAAGCGTTGCGCAAAAGCCTGGAGATAGCCGATCTTTGCTTGATGGTACTGGCCGTTTGCGATAAGAACCTGAAGATAATTGGCAAGGCCGGCTTGATAATTTATCTCGATCAACCGCAGGGCCTCCTCTGCCGTATCGAGCGCTTGCGACTGAGAATGCAGGGTCTCGGCGTCATGTTCCAGTGCCCGCAGTGTATCGGCAACCTGGGCAAAGGCGCTGAGGACTGTCTGACGATAATTGGCCAGTGACAGGTTGTAGCCTTCAATGGCCGCCTGCCGTTGGGATAACAGGGTCCCTCCATGAAAAAGGGGGGCGGCAATATTGGCACCCAGACTCCAGAAGCTGCTTGTGCTCTTGAAGAGATCGCTCATGGAAGTACTGTTCAGGCCATAGGTTCCGTTTAGCGTAAAGCTCGGGAACAGAGCGGCCGTTGCCACCCCGATTTCTGCGCTGGCACTGTGCAACTGTGCCTCGGCCGCCAGGATGTCGGGGCGTTGTCGCACTAACTCTGATGGGAGGGTTACCGGCAAGTCGCCGGGGAGCATAAGGTCTGTCATCAGATCGAACCGGGGGGGTGCCCATTCAGCAGGGGTGCGTCCAACGAGTGCGGCAAGCAGGTGCTCGGCCTGGCTAAGTTTTTGCTTCAGCTGCGGAATCGTGGCTTCAGTGGCAGCCATCTGACTCCTGATACTGAGAACGTTTACGTAAGGCACGGTGCCGGCTTCCACCTGTCCTTCTATGATGCTAATCTGCTCTTTCTCTTCGCGGACGATTTGCTCTGTAGCCTCGATCTGGGCCTGGTAGGCTGCAGCGGCTATGGCAGTATTGACAACGTTACCGGACAAGGTGAGGTATGTGCCGAGCATGGAAAAACGCTGAAAATCCACCTCTGCCTCCAAACCTTCCACGAGGCGCCTGTTGCCACCAAACACGTCGAGGGCATAGCTGATGGTCCCTGAGAGCGTATAGAGATTGAAGATACTGCTGTGGGGGTTGCCAATGATACGCACTTGGGACGACTTCTCGCGGACGGCTCCAAAGCCTGCATCAAGCTGAGGGTAGAAAACGCCGTAGCCGGCTCGGAGGTTGTCCTGGCTTTGGCGTAAACTTGCCTGAGCAGCCTGTAGGGTCTGGTTATT